>CANJHI010000086.1 GCA_947474005.1 Alphaproteobacteria bacterium
ATCGAGGGTTCGTCGAGCCTCGCATATGGCTCCAACGCCATGTGCATCGTCCACATCAGGAACGTGAACCGGGGCACCGGCGGCATCGAGGCAACACATTGCCGCAGATCCTCGATGTCGGAATGGATGAAACGGGTCGCGGGATAGGCCGGGTTGTCGACGATGTCCCAGCGGCCGACCGATCGCACGGTCTTGCCGGCCCTTCGGAGTTCTTCAGCCAGGTGACGAATGGCTGTCGTCTTGCCGACGCCACGATCGAGCATGGCTCGCGACCTGACGAGACGTATCGCAGCTTGCCTCTTTCGCCGGCCGGAACGAATTTTCCTCCTCGATCCTCGGTAAGGTAAAGGATCACGTCAATCGCCGTCACACCCAGGCCGGCAACGCCGACTGTCGACTCCGGGGTCGTCGTCTCCGGTGGAATCCGTTGCTCCAGCGGATACGCGTACGGAGTGTAACTTACCCCGTACCCCCGCTCCTCGAAGCGTACCAGGCGGGCGGTTTCGGGCGACTTCACCGGATCGTTGTATGAATGGCCCGTCGCGAAAAGAACATGATCGGCCAGAATCTCGCGCGCCGATTCCCGCGCCGTCACGATCCTGAAGCGGTCGCCCGAAGTCCGCTGCACGTCCAAGACGGAATCATGATGACACCGCACCTCAACCCCCGAACTCGTGCGCAGTTCCGCGACATACCGCTCGAACAGATCGCGCAACGCCAGCCCATGGACGTAGCGCTTACTCGATCGTTCCGACGGCCCCTCGAAAGTGGCGCCGGACGTTTTCGACTCTCGTGAAGCCGTGCCCAGCCCGCCTATTCGGCGAGTCTTGCCGCCCTGGGGTCAAAGGGGGCATTTACGGCTACGAACGACTTGGTCGCCCTGGGAAACTTCTTCGACAGCGCGTCGAGGCAAGCCTTGTCCAGTTCCACTTTGCCGTTCTTGATCGTCCCTGTCAGGACGATGCCCAACCGCCCTGTTTCGAGCGTTTTCGCCGCCGCTTGCATTTTACGCTTGGTGCTAGCCTGCGCCATGTCATTTCTCCTTCAGGAAACATCACACATCGACACGCTAGATATGAGTTTTTCATCCTTCCAATTCCGGGTCAAGCATCAGTTGCATACCCAGACAGCATATTCCACCAGCTGGTGTCGGCCGATTGCAGACCCCCCAAGTCTTTAGCGCACGCTTGGCCGACGCCTCCCTCACGCCACCTTCGCCTTCAGCGCCTGCGCCACCTTGGAGGCAGGCTCCCGGCCCAGCGCCACGCAGATGTCGCGGCCCGCCTTGGCGATGGCGTCGAGGTCGACGCCGTGTTCGATGCCGAGGCCGCTCATCAGGTAGATCACGTCTTCGGTGCCGACGTTGCCCGAGGCGCCCTTGGCGTAGGGGCAGCCGCCGAGGCCGGCGACGGCTGTGTCGAACACGGCGATGCCGCGTTCCATGACGGCCAGGATGTTGGCCAGCGACTGGCCGTAGGTGTCGTGGAAGTGCGCAGCGATCTTTTCACGCGGCATTCTTGCCGCCACGGCATCGATCATGGCGACGCACTCGCCCGGCGTGCCGACGCCGATCGTGTCACCCAACGAGACCTCGTAGCAGCCCATCCTGAACAGGCGCTCCGAGACCTCGGCCACCTTGGCCGGCGCCACCTTGCCGTCATAGGGGCAGGCGATCACGGTCGAGACGTAGCCCCTCACCTTCATGCCATGCATTTGCGCCGCCTCCATCACCGGGGCGAATCGCTCGAAGCTTTCGTCGATCGAGCAATTGGTGTTCTTGCGGCAGAAGGCCTCCGAGGCAGCGGTGAAGATGGCGATTTCCCCGCAATGCGCCTCGATCGCGCCGTTCATGCCCTGCTTGTTCGGCACCAGCACGGGGTAGGAGACGCCCGGTTTGCGCTTGATGCGGGCCATCACCTCGTCGGTATTGGCCATCTGCGGCACCCACTTGGGCGAGACGAAGCTGCCGGACTCGACGGCGCTGTGGCCCGCGGCCGTCAGCGCGTCGATCAGGGCGACCTTGGCCTCGACAGGAACGGGCTTGGCTTCGTTCTGCAGGCCGTCGCGCGGTCCCACTTCGACCAGCCGCACGCGCTTGGGGTGATTCATGTTCGCCTCCCGGGGTTCTCCCCATTCTACGCGAAGGAGCGCAACGTCAGATACAGGCCAAGCACCAGCAGGCCGGCAAAGAACACCCTGCGAAACGTGGCCGCCGAGATCCGGCCGCGCAGAGTCTGGCCCAGCCACATGCCGCCGAGCGCCGGCACGAGCGCCAGCATCGACAGCCAGATCGATCCCGCCTGCCATGCGTCGATGCGCAGAAGACCGAGGGCCAGCGCCACGGTCGACATGGTGAAGGAGAGGCCCAGCGCCTGGACCAGCTCGTCCTTCTCCAACCCGATCGCCTGTAGATAGGGAACGGCGGGAAGCACGAACATGCCGGTGGCGCCGGTGACGAGGCCGGTAGCGACGCCAACGAGCGGCGCCAGCCAGCCCCCGTGTCGGCGCGCCAGCACCATCTTCACCCCGGCGAGCCCCACCACGGCGTAGACGACGAGAGCGACGCCCAGGCCTACGGTCGCGAGGCCCGCGACGTTGCCGACGAGAATGCCTGCGCCGGCGATCGTGCCCATGACGACACCGGCCATCATGCTCCAGAGGCGCCGCACCAATGCGGCGAAGGCAGGACCCGCCAGCAACTGCCAGAGGTTCGTCACCAGCGAGGGGACAACGAGGAGCACCGCCGCCTCGGCAGGCGGCATCGCGGTGGCGAGCAGGCCCATGGCGACGGTCGGCAGACCCATGCCGATCACGCCCTTGACCAGGCCGGCCAGCAGGAAGGTCACGGTGGCGAGAAGCCAGAGGTCGGAGGTCATGCCTTCCATTCTGGCGAGGCTCCTCGGCCGGAAAATGCGGAAGGCCCGGCTTCTGCCTCAGGCTTGGCCGAAGGCTCCGAATCGCCTATGACGCGTCATGCGCTTCGATCTGGTCGACCTACGTCTGGTGCTGAACGTCGTCGAGGCGGCGAGCATCACGCACGGTGCCACCCGCAGCGGCATGGCCCTGGCGTCGGCCAGCGAGCGCATCCGCGACATGGAGCAGGCTCTGGGCGCACCATTGTTCGAGCGCAAGCGGCGGGGCGTCAGCCCGACTCCCGCCGGCACCGCCCTCGTCCACCACGCCCGCCTCGTCACGCACCAGATCGAGCTGATGCGCGGCGACCTCGGCGCCTTCGCCAAGGGGCTGCGCGGCCGTGTGCGGCTGTTGTCCAACACCGCTGCCCTGCTCGAATTCCTGCCGCCGGTGCTCGGCGGCTTCCTGGCGGCTCATCCCCACATCGACGTCGCGCTGGAGGAACGCTCCAGTGTGGACATCGTGCGCGGCATCGCGAGCGGCCAGGCCGACATCGGCATCGTGGCCGACGCGGTCGATCCGGCGGCGGCGCTCGAAACCTTCCCCTTTGCCGAGGACCGCCTGGTGCTGGTGACGCCGCTGCGTCATCCGCTCGCCGGGCGCCGACGCATCGCCTTCGCCGACGCCCTGGACCATGACTTCGTGGGCCTGCCCGACGGCAGCGCGCTGCAGGAGCATCTCGCGGGACATGCCGCCCGCGCCGGCCACCCGCTCAGGCTCCGGGTCCGGCTGCCCGGCTTCGATGCCATCTGCCGTCTGGTCGAAAGCGGTATCGGCCTGGCCGTCGTGTCGCGAACCGCAGCGCTGCGCTGCCGGCGTTCGATGGCCATTCGCGTCGTGCCCCTCACCGACCCGTGGGCGCTGCGCCATCTCAGGATCTGCGTAAAAAGCCTGCGCGCCCTGCCTGCGCACGCCCAGATACTGGTCGAGCACCTGCGCCGGGGCTGATCAGACCAACGTCTGCTTCAACTTGCCGGCACGGCCGAGGATGAGCGTGACCGCCGCCAGCGCCAGGACCGTGAAGACGATCAGCAGGGTCGCCACGGCGGTGATCGTCGGGTTCACTTCGAGGATCAGCTCGTTGAACATCTTCTTCGGCACGGTCTCGTACTTGCCGGCGATGAACGAGGTCACGATCACCTCGTCGAAGCTGCCGATGAAGGCGAAGATCCAGGCCGCGAAGACGCTGGGCGCGAGGTTGGGCAGCACGACCTTGCGAATTGTGTAGCCCCATGAGGCGCCCAGGCTCCAGGCCACCTGCTCGATGCGGGGATCGAATTCACGGATCGCCACGCCAAGCACCATCATGACCAGCGGCACGTTCAAAAGCGTGTGCGCGATGACCAGCCCGGCGAACGAACCCAGCAGGCCGATCTTGGCCAGCGCGAGATAGAGCGCGATGGCCACGATGATCGTGGGCACGATCAATGGCGCCATGAAGTTGCCTTCGGCCCAGTCGCGTCCCTTGAAGGTCCCGCGCCGCAGGCCGTAGGCCGCCAGCCCGCCCAACAGCAGCGCGGCCACCGACGAGATGGCCGCGACCAGGGTCGAGGTCCACATCGCCTCCATCCAGCGCGGATCGCCGAAGAAGGTCTCGTACCAGCGCAAGGAAAGGCTGGGCGGCGGAAAGGTGAGCGCACGCGCCGACGAAAAGGACATCGGGATCACGATGATCAGCGGCACGGTGAGGAAGACGAGGCCGAAGATGCCCATCGCGGCAACAGCCCGGCGCGACCAGGGGGAGCCGCCGATCATGCTCTACCCTTTTCATATTCCTCTCCCCCGCTAGGGGGAGCGGCTAGGTGAGGGGGTGAGTCCGTGCGCAGCCCCCTCACCCCACCTCTCCCCCTAGCGAGGGAGAGGAGCTTGAGGGGATAGGTGACGTTCTTGCTCATGCCGACGCCTTGCGGTCGAGGCGGCGGTAGGCGGCGAAGATCAGCAATGTGACGATCAGCAGGATCGTCGAGATCGCCGACGCCTGCTCCCAGCGCGGGATCTGGTTGATCAAGGTATCGAGCAGGTTGGAGATCATCGGCACGCGCCCGCCTCCCAGCACGGCCGGCGTCACGTAGAAGCCGAGGCAGAGGATGAACACCAGCAGCGCGCCCGCCGCCAGCGCCGGCAGGGTGAGCGGAAAGTAGACCTTCCAGAAGATGGTCCGCGGCGGCGCGCCGAGCGAGGCGGCTGCCTGCAGCAGGCGGTCGTCGATCCGGATCATGGTGGCGAACAGCGGCAAAACCAGGAACGGCAGCAGGACGTTCGCCATGCCGATGGTGACACCGAGCTCGTTGTAGAGGAACGAAACAGGCGCATCGGTGAGGCCCGTCCATTGCAGGAAGCGATTGACCAGGCCGCCGTTGCCCAGGACCACGATCCAGGCGTAGGTGCGCACCAGGATAGAAACCCAGAACGGCAGCACGACCAGCGCGATGGCGATCATGCGCGCACGGCTGCCGAGGCCGCGCATCCAGTGGGCCAGCGGATAGCCGATGACGACATTGGCGATCGTGGCGATCAGCGCGATGCGCATGGTGTTGCCGAGCACGCGCAGATAGACCGGCGTCTCGAGCAGGCCTTCATAATGTTCGAGCGTAAAGCCTCGCCCTTTTTCCCAAAAGGCGAGGCCCAGCATGTAGACGATGGGCGCGTTGAAGGCGACGACCATCAGCACCAGAAGCGGTGCGATGAACCTGATGCCGGAACCAGTCACAGTGTCATCCCGAGGTCGAAGGCCGAGGGATCTTTAAGGCCATGAGCAAGGATCCCTCGCTGCGCTCGGGATGACAACGTGCGGCTCCTAAAGGCTGAGCTTGAAAGCTTCCCACTTCTTGTTCACGGCCTCGCCGTTCTCGGCCCACCATTCGGCATTCTCGAAGTACTGCACGGCCTTGTTCTGCTTGCTGGTCGGGAACTGCCAGAGCTTGTCCTTGGGCAGCAGCGCGTCGAGCTCGGGGCTGGGGCCGGTGTAGGAAATGACCTCGGCGGCCTTGGCCTGGTTCTCCGGCAGGGACATCTCGTAAAACAGCTTGTTGGCCGCGGCCTTGTCCTCGGGCTTCGAGCCCTTGACGACGGCGATGAAGGACAGATCGGCCTTGCCGCCCGCGAAGCTGAGCCCGAACGCCGGATCGCCGACGACGCGGCCCGACCAGCAGATCGAATACTGGACCTCGTTGTCCTTCATGAGCTGCGGCGGCTGGGCGCCGGCCTTCCACCACACCGCGACGTCCTTCTTGACCTCGTTCAGCTTCTTGAAGGCAAGATCGACGTCGAGCGGGAACAGCTTGTCGATCGGCACGCCCGCCGCCTGCAGCGCGAACGGCAGGCAGTAGTGCGGGAAGTCGGGCAGGCAGCGCTTGCCCGGGAAGGCCTTGCTGTCGAAGAACTCGGTGAAGTTCTGCGGCTCCTTCGCACCCTTGCGCCAGGCCATGATGGTCGAGAAGTACGAATAGCCGAAGCCATACTCGTTCTTGGCCTCGGGGAACATTGGCGCCGGATTGATCGCGGCCCAGTCCATCTTCTCGATCAGCCCGAGCTTCTTGGCCTGCAGCACGATGCCCGAGCCCAGCTCGAACAGGGTCGTGCTGGTCTGGCCGCTCTCGACAAGCGCGCGCAGCTTGCCGAGCGAGCTCGGGCTTTCGCGCACCACCTTGATGCCGGTCTTCTGGAACAGCGGATCGATATAGCCCTTCTGGATCGACTCGCCGGACGCGCCGCCCGATTCGATCATGCGGATTTCCTTGGACTGCGCGCGGGCGGTCCCGGACAGGATGCTCACGGCCGGCAAGCTTGCCGCCGCGCCGACGAAAGTACGTCTCTTCATGCGAACCCCCTCACTGTTGACCTTCAGGTTACTGGCCAGATATCGGCCGACTCCCACGACACCGTCACCTGCTCGCCCGGCACATGGGCCGTGCCGAGGAACGGCACGGCAGCCACGATCGATTGAGCCCCCTCGAGGGCCAGGTGGTAACGCACCATCTGCCCCAGATAGATCGCCTCGACGATCTTGGCGGGCTTGCCCGAATCGTTGGCCGCGCCATTTGTCGAAAGGCGCACGCGCTCCGGCCGCACTAGGCCCTGACGGCCATCGGGCAGCCCGACGAAATTGGCGATCCCCAGGAACTCCGCGACGAAGCGATTGGCGGGCCGGAGATAGGCTTCGGTGGGCGCCGCGACCTGCTGCGTACGGCCCTTGTCGAGCACCATGATGCGGTCCGACAGCGACAGCGCCTCTTCCTGATCGTGCGTGACCAGCAGCGTCGTGACGCCGAGCGTGCGCTGGAGTTGCTTCAGCTCGACCTGCAACTCTTCACGCAGCTTGCGGTCGAGCGCGCCCAGCGGCTCGTCGAGCAAAAGGATATCGGGCTTGAAGACGACGGCGCGGGCCAGCGCCACGCGCTGCTGCTGGCCGCCCGACAGTTGCGAGGGCCGGCGATTCTCCAACCCGTCGAGCCGCACAAGCTTCAACGCATCGCGGGCCAGGCGGTCGGCTTCGGCACCGCCTATCTTGCGCACGCCCAATGGGAAAAGGACGTTCTGCAGCACCGTCATGTGCGGGAACAGCGCATAGGACTGGAACACCAGGCCGATGTTGCGCTCCTGCGCTGTGGCGTTGGTGACGTCGCGCCCGCCGATGAAGATGCGGCCCGAAGTCGGGCGGTTGAGGCCCGCGATCAGCGACAGCAGCGTCGTCTTGCCCGAGCCGCTTGGACCCAGGATGGTGACGAACTCGCCCTGGGTGACCGACAGATCAACTTCTTCCGCCGCCGCGAAGGTGCCGTAGCGCTTGGTCACTCCCTCGAGGCGGATATCCGACATCTAGGCGGATGCCATCTTGGCCATGGCGCGGTCGGCGGCCACCAGTGTCTCCTCGATCACCGGCTTGTCGTGCGTCGTGGAGAGGAACCATTTGCCGGCCTGCTGCACCCGCACGCCCTCTTCCTGAAGGGCGGCGTGAAGCGTCAGCATCCGATCACGATCGCAGGCCGCCGATTCGCGATAGTTCCTGGGCGCCGGCGCCGAGGTGAAGAAGGTCTGGAAGATCGCCGGCATGCCATGCACCAGGATCGGCAGCTTGTGTTTAGCGGCAAGGGCGGCAAGTCCTTGCATCAGTTCGCGGCCGCGCGCCTCTAGATCGCGGTAGACGGCACCGTCCTCGGCTTCCAGGAGATCGAGCGCCGCGAGTGCTGCCGCCATGCTCTGGACGTTACCGTTATAGGTGCCGCCATGCATCACGCCCTTGTCGAGCAGCGTGTCCATGACGTCGCGCCGGCCGGCGACCATGGCCAGCGGAAAGCCCGCCGCGACGGCTTTTGCATAGATGCTGAGATCGGCCGTGACACCGAATTTCGCCTGCGCACCGCGCAGGCCGACACGAAAGCCGGTAATGACCTCGTCCAGGATAAAGAGCGCGCCGTGCTTGCGGCAGAGTTCCTTCACGCCTTCGAGATAGCCGGGCAGCGGCGGCATCACTCCGCCGTTCACCATCACCGGCTCCATGATGACGGCGGCGATCTCTCCGCGATGGCGCTCCAGCGCCTGTTCGAGCAACTCGAGATCGTTCCAGCCGCAGACCGCGACATCGCCCAGGACGCTGGCCGGCATGCCCGGCGAGCCCGCGACCGGCACCGGCGCATTGGCCGGACCCGCCTCGTTGAGCGGCGGCCGGGCGCTGATATAGGCCTGGTCGCTCCAGCCGTGATAGTGGCCCTCGAATTTCAGGATCTTGTCCCGGCCGGTGAAGGCGCGGGCGAGCCGCATGGCCATCAGCACCGCCTCGGTGCCGGAGGTCGAAAAGCGTACCACCTCGGCACCCGGCAGCAGGCCGCAGAGCCGCTCCGCGAGTTCCGTCTCGCGCGGATGCTGGGCGGCGAAGAGCTGGCCCTCGGCCAGCGAAGCCGCCACGGCGTCGATCACCTTCTTCGGGGCATGCCCCAGGATGGCCGGCCCGTTGCCCAGCACGTAATCGATATGCACGTTGCCATCGACATCGTAGAGCCGAGCGCCTTCACCACGGGCGAAGAACAGCGGCACCGGCACGCTCGCATAGCGGACGTTGCTGCTGACCCCGCCGGCCAGGTGCTTTCGCGTCTTTTCATAGAGCGCGATCGATTTCGCGTAGGAGCGCATGCAGCCTCACCCAGCAAGAACGATGCCCACGGGCCGCGGGCGGTCTGTGATCACAAATCGGGCCGAGCCTAATCGGCGTTCGCGGGGCCAGCAATGCATTTTTGTGATCACAAATCCGGGCGGCATGGGCTAGAGTTGTGCACCGATGCCCACGCCCGCCCCCGCAAAGGATCCGGCCGACACCTCGCTCCGCAAGCAGGTGTACGACTCGCTGCGCGAGGCCTTGACCGCCGGCCGCTTCGCGCCGGGACAGAAAGTCACCTTCCGCTATGTCGCGGGCGCGCTGGGCGTCAGCCTGACGCCGGTGCGCGAGGCGCTACGACGCCTTGTCGCCGAAGGCGCCTTCGAGATGCACCCCAACCGATCGGTCCGGGTGCCGCTGATGACCAGGGACAAGGTGCTGGAACTACGCGACATGCGCATGGCCCTCGAGGGGCTTGCCGCCGGCAAGGCGGCACTGCTGGCGACGCGCGATCAGATCGCCGGAATTCGCCGTGCCGCACGCGAGATCATCGCCGCCCGCAGCCGTGGCGACAGCATCACCGATCGCCAGAAGGTCCGCGAGTTCCACTTCGCGCTCTACGCCGCGGCCGGTCAGCCGATGCTCCTGCGGGTGATCGAAGGGCTCTGGCTCCAGACCGGTCCCTACATGAACCTGCTCTATCCCGACTTCATCGCCTCGCCGCGGGGACCGGCCGGACGCCTAAAAATCATCGAGGCCCTGCAAGCGCGGGATGCCGCCTCCGCCCGCCGTGAAATCGAGAACGACATCCGTCGTGCACTGTCCTATGTCGCAGACCTCGCAGACGAGGCCGGCAACATCGCCCCTGCGCGGCCTTCCGCCGTCAAGCGGCGCCGCAGCGCCCCCGCCGGCGCGACCGCATTCGAACTTCAAGCGCACTGAAGAGGAGAGAAAGTCATGGCCCAGCAACTCAGCAATCAACGCATCGCCTGGTTCAACGGCAAGTTCGTGCCGGAGAACGAGGTGATGATCCCGTTCCGCGACCGCAGCTGGAAGTACGGCGACGGCGCCTTCGACATGACGCGGACCTTCAATGGCGCACCGTTCCGCCTGAAGGAGCATATCGACCGTTTCTACCGCTCGCTGCGCTACCTGCAGATCGATCCCGGCCTCTCCCCCAAGGAGATGGTAGCGCACAGCGAGGAGGTCGTGGCGCGCAACGAGCACCTCCGGGCCGAGGTCGGCGACTGGTGGCTGGGCCAGCGCGTCAGCCGCGGCGTCGACGCCGTGGGCGACGAAGGCTGGGAAAACACCGGACCGCAGGTCGTGATCGAGATGACGCCGCTGCCGCTGGCCAAGCGCGGCAAGCTCTACCGCGAGGGCGCCGAGGTGATGACCACGACGGCGCGTCGCATCGCACCCTCGATGCTCTCGCCGCGCGCCAAGACGCACAATTATCTCAACATGATCATGGCCGAGAAGCCGATCAAGGCGCTGAATCCCGACGCCTGGCCGATCCTGCTCGACGAGAACGGCAACCTCGCCGAGGGCATGGGCAGCAACATCTTCATCGTCCGCGAGGGCCAGCTCTTCACGCCGTCGGAGCGCTACGTGCTGCCGGGCGTCAGCCGCCAGATGACCATGGACATGGCCAAGCAGATCGGCGTCGCCTGCACGCCGGGCGACATCGACATGTTCGACGCGGCCAATGCCGAGGAGATGTTCCTCACCTCGACCAGCCTCTGCATCCTGCCGGTGCGCGCTTTCAACGGCGCACCTGTTGCGGATGGCAAGACGCCGGGCCCGATCACGAAGAAGCTTATCGATGCCTATGCCAAGAGCGTTGGCTGCGATTTCGTGGCCCAGTACCTGAAGTTCTCGCACTAGCGAAGAGCCCCCTTCGCAGCGCATGCGAAGGGGGCGACTTCGGCCTGCATTGGGCGTAGACTTCCTGCCTGTGGTAGATCGCGGCAACGTCGTGATCGAACTTTCTTGATCACGACCGGCTCGCGACCTTCGAACGCTTCGTTCAGGAGGAGGCAGTCATGGCCATGCAGGACCACGTTCGAAACCCCTTGGAATGGGCTTGGGATCATCTCAAGCAAACCGGCCACGCCGTCGAGGCGACGGCCCACACCATGGAAGGCACCTGGGAGGACCACGACGTCGCACCGCCCAGGGTGCGCCGCATCGGCGCCGCCGACATCGGCGATGCGCTGGCCTCAGGCTTCAAGGATTTCGCGGCGTGCCGGACAGACGTCATTTTCCTCTGCCTGCTCTATCCCCTCGCCGGCCTGATCATCTCACGCATGGCCTTCGACTACGGCATGCTGGCCCTGGTGTTCCCGCTGATCGCGGGCTTTGCCCTCATCGCCCCTCTGTTCGGCGTCGGCCTCTATGAGATGAGCCGGCGGCGCGAGCAGGGCCTCGAGGTCGGATGGACAGACGCCTTCAGGGTCGCGCGCTCGCCCGCGATCGGCGCCATCCTGGTGATGGGCCTGCTGCTGCTGGCGCTGTTCTGCCTGTGGCTGTTCGCCGCCAACTTCATCTACACGATGACGCTCGGCCCCGACGCGCCGGTGTCGGCCACCGCCTTCGCCCGCGATGCACTCACCACGCCGCAAGGCTGGACGATGATCGTGGTTGGCGTCGGCGTCGGTTTCCTCTTCGCGCTGGCGGTGCTGGTGATCAGCGTGGTCTCGTTCCCGCTGCTGCTCGACCGCAACGTCGGCGTCGGCACCGCCATCGCCACCTCGGTCCAGGCGGTCCGCGCCAATCCCGGCCCGATGGCGATGTGGGGGCTGGTCATCGCCGGCAGCCTGGTGATCGGCGCCATCCCCCTGCTGGTCGGCCTCGCCGTCGTCCTGCCCGTGCTCGGGCATGCGACCTGGCACCTCTACCGCAAGGTGGTGGTCTAGCGATTCGCCGGGCGTACTCCTGACAAGCGCGGCGCCTCAGGGCTCCGTGCCGGCGGAGCGAGCCGCAGGCCTGCCCAGGAACAGCGCCGCGCCCAGGGCGGCGACCAGAACGGCGCCGAGCAGGAAGAAGACGTCTCCGATGGCCATGGTATAGGCCTGCCGGTGCACCTGATCGACGATGGCGATCACGGCGTTGCGCCCGGCCGTCGCGGCATCCGTCACCCCCTGTTCGAGGAAATAGCGTGCGAGCTGATCGAGCCGGGCACGCGTCGCCTCGTCGAACAGGGTGAGCGACTCGCCCAACACGCTGGCATGGAACTGCTCGCGCGTCGCCAGGATGGTCTGCAGCAGCGCAATGGCGACGGCACCACCCTGGTTGCGCATGACGTTCAGGAGCGCCGACGCCGAACCTGCGTCCTCGGTGTCTATACCGGCAATGGCGAGCGCCGTGAGCGGCGTCAGCACCAGTGCCTGGCCGATCGCGCGCACGATGTTGGGCAGCATGAGCTGGTCGGCCGCGACGTCGGCGGTGAGTCCGACATTCAGGAAATTGCTCAGGGCGAACAAACTGATGCCCACGACGACCAGCCACCGGGCATCGACCTTCCTCATCAGCGCGGGAACCAGCGGGATCAGCAGGATCTGCGGCAGACCGGTCCAGGCCAGGACCATGCCGATCTGCTCGGCGTTGTAGCCCTGTATCCGGGCCAGGTAGGCCGGCAGGATGAAAACCGAACCGTAGATCGCCGCCCCCAGCAGGAACATCGCGAAGACGCCTGTGCCAAAGTTCCGCCGCGCCAGCAGCCTGAGGTTCAGCAGCGGCTGGGGCGATCGCAGCTCGATCCACACGAACAGACCGAGCGAGATCACCGCGACCAGGGCAAGCCGCACGATGAAGGGCGAGTCGAACCAATCCTCCTTGTTGCCTTCCTCCAGAACGACCTGCAGCGCGCCGAGTCCCAGCGCCATCGTGGCGATGCCGGCCCAGTCACCCTGGCGCAGCAGGCCGAGCTGCATCAGCTGACGTTCGAGCGACAGGAAAAGCAGGACCAGCATGACCGAGCCCGGCACCAGATTGACGTAGAAGATGGCCTGCCAGCCCCAGGTCCCGGCGAGATAGCCGCCGACGGCGGGACCGATCGCCGGCGCAAAGGAGGCGGCAACGGCAAAGATGGCGAGACCCGTCGGCTGCCGGGACTTCGGCAGGAGCGTCATGATGAGCGTGAACGCCATGGGGATCAGCACACCGCCGGTGAAACCCTGCAGGGCGCGCAGTACGATCATCTGCTCGATATCGCGCGCGAAGGCGCAGGCACAGGAGAAGAAAAGGAAAAGGGCGGCATTGGCGATCAGGTAGCGGCGGAAGGAGAAGACCCTGGCCAGCCAGGCCGTCACTGGAATGACGACGATCAGGTTGGCGACACTCGAGGTTTCCTCGAACGTCGAACCCGAGATCCTCGTCGATGTCCAGCCGACTGCGCGGCCGAGCCGATTTGTTTCATGGGTTACGCCGGACCTTTCTTGACCGGAAAAGGCCCACCGCTACGCTCCGGGGTGCGCGATTGGGGCAGATGAGGATGTTTCGCTGGACCGTCAAGCAACCGGCCGACGGCCTCGTCGTCGCGCCGGACGAGCGGCTGCCATGGCCGCAGACGGTGGCGCTGGGCATCCAGCACGTGGTGGCGATGTTCGGCGCCACGGTGCTGGGTCCGCTGCTGATGGGCTTCGACCCCAATGTCGCCATCCTGATGAGCGGCGTCGGCACGCTGATCTTCTTCGTCGCGGTCGGCGGCAAGGTGCCGAGCTACGTGGGCTCGTCCTTCTCCTTCATCTCCGTGGTGATTGCCGCCACCGCCTACGTCGGCCAGGGGCCCAACGCGAATATCGCCGTGGCGCTGGGCGGCATCGTCGTGTGCGGCGCCGTCTACGCACTGATCGGCCTGGTCGTGATGTCGACCGGCTCGGGCTGGGTCGAGCGGCTGATGCCGCCGATCGTCACCGGCGCTGTCGTGGCGGTGATCGGCCTCAACCTCGCCCATATCCCGATCAAGAACATGGCGCCGACGGCGTTCGATGCCTGGGTGCAGGCCATCACCTTCGTCACCATCGCGCTGGTGGCGGTGTTCACCTCGGGCATGACGCGCCGGCTGCTGATCGTGGTCGGCCTGCTGGTGGCGAGCGTGGTCTACGCCATGCTGACCAACGGCCTCGGCTGGGGCAAGCCGATCGACGACAGCCTGCTGGCCAAGGCCGCCTGGATCGGCATGCCGAATTTCACCGCTCCCGTCTTCGATTCCCGCGCGATCGTGCTGATCGTGCCGGTGGCACTGATCCTGGTGGCCGAGAACCTCGGGCATCTGAAGGCGGTCGGCGCCATGACTGGCCGCAGCATGGATGCCTATATCGGCCGCGCCTTCCTGGGCGACGGCGTGGCCACCATGGTGTCGGGGGGCGCGGGCGGCACCGGTGTCACCACCTATGCCGAGAACATCGGCGTCATGGCGGCGACTCGCATCTATTCGACCGCGATGTTCGTGGTGGCCGGACTGGTCGCCATCCTGCTGGGCTTCTCGCCGAAGTTCGGCGCTCTGATCCACACCATCCCGCTGCCGGTCATGGGCGGCGTCAGCATCGTGATCTTCGGCCTGATCACCATCGCCGGCGCCCGCATCTGGGTCGACAACAAGGTGGATTTCCTCGACAGCCGCAACATGATGGTGGCCGCCATCACCCTGGTGCTGGGCATCGGCGACTTCACGCTGAGCTTCGGCGGCTTCACCCTGGGCGGCATCGGCACCGCAACCTTCGGCGCGATCCTCCTGAATGCGGTGCTGAGCTACGGCAAGAAGTGAGTCCTCTGGACCGCGGGCCTCCAGGCCCGCTCATACTCATGAGGCGGGCCTGGAGGCCCGCGGTCCGCTTGTAAGCTATGCCGTCGCCTCGAACTCCACCAACTCGGCACCTTCGGCCACTTGCTCGCCCACGGCGTAGCGCACGCTCTTGATCGTGCCGTCGGCGGGGGCCGCCAGAGTGTGCTCCATCTTCATCGCCTCGAGCACCAGCAGCGGCTGGCCCTTGCTCACCGTGTCGCCGGCCTTGATCTTGAGGTCGATGATCTTGCCGGGCAGCGGGGCGCGTACCGTCGCCTCCGCCGCTCCGGCGGCCTCGTACATCGAGAGGTCGAGCGGATCGACCAGGCGTAGCCGCCGGCTGCGGCCGTCGGAAAACAGCGTGTAGTCGATGCCACCGTCGATCGCGACGCGCCGCACCACGGTGGCCACGAAGGTGTCGCCGCCGAGACTGATCGCCAGCCTGCCATCATCGGCGCGCTGCACCCGCGCTTCCTGCGCGCCGCCAGGCAACTCCAGACGCAAGCCACCGCCGCGCAGCCGCCGCGCGATCACGGCGACGTCGAGCTCGCCGTCCTTCCAGCGCACTTCGTCATGGCCCTCGTCGAGCAACCGAAAGCCGTTCTGCTCGTTCCACGGCGAGTGGGGATCGCCCGCCGTCGGCGCCCCGTGCTGCCATTCGTCCTGCCACTCGACCAGCCGCGCCAGCGTGGCAATGGCGAAGGCGCGATCGTCAGCCGGTGACATAGCCGCGAACAGCGTCGCGCGGTGGCGCTCGATAAAACCGGTATCGACCTCGCCGCCGACAAAGGCCGGATGGCTGCACAGGGCTTTTAGCAGGCCTGCGTTGGTGGTGACGCCCACCACCTCGGTCTCGCCCATCAGCGCCGCCATGCGCCGCAGTGCCGAGGTCCGGTCGCGGTCATGGACGATCACCTTGGCGATCATCGGATCGTAGAAGGGCGTGACGGTGTCGCCCTGGCGCACGCCGGTATCGACGCGCACGTGCGCGCCCTCCTCCGGCAGCTTGAGATGCACGAGCGTGCCGGTCGAGGGCAGGAAATTGCGTGCCGGGTCCTCGGCATAGAGCCGAACTTCCACGGCATGGCCGTCGATACGGAGCTCGTCCTGCCTGAGCGGCATCCTGCCACCCGCCGCAACGACGAGCTGCCATTCGACGAGATCCTGGCCGGTGATGGCCTCGGTCACCGGATGCTCGACCTGCAGGCGGGTGTTCATCTCCATGAAGAAGAACGTGCCGTCCTGGTCGGCGATGAACTCGACCGTGCCCGCGCCCTGGTAGCCGATCGCCTTGGCGGCCGCGACCGCGGCCTCACCCATCGCCTTGCGCCGCGCCGGCTCCATGTTCGGCGCAGGCGCCTCCTCGATCACCTTCTGGTGGCGGCGCTGGATCGAGCAGTCGCGCTCGAACAAGTAGAGGCAGTCCTCTGAGTCGGCGAAGACCTGGATTTCGATGTGACGCGGCCGGGTCAGATATTTCTCGACCAGCACATGGTCGTCGGCGAAGGCGGCCTTGGCTTCGCGCTTGGCGCCGGCCAGGGCATCGGCGAACTTCTCCGCCGCTTCGACCACGCGCATGCCCTTGCCGCCGCCGCCGGCCGAGGCCTTGATCAACACAGGGAAGCCGATACGTGCGGCCTCCTTCGCCAGCAGATCCGGCGACTGGTCGTCGCCGTGATAGCCCGGTACCAGCGGCACCCTGGCCTTCTCCATGATCTTCTTGGCTTCGCTCTTCGAACCCATGGCGCGGATAGCGGCAGGCGGCGGGCCGATGAAAACGAGCCCGGCCGTGGCGCAGGCCTCGGCGAAGCCGGCGTTTTCACTCAGGAAGCCGTAGCCCGGATGCACCGCCTGAGCGCCCGTGTGTTTTGCGGCGTCGATGATCTTGTCGGCCACGAGATAGCTCTCGCGCGCCGCCGAGGGGCCGATATGGACCGCCTCGTCGGCCATCGCGACATGGCGCGCGCCGCGATCGGCGTCGGAGTAGACGGCGACGGTCTTGATGCCGAGCCGCCGCGCCGTCTTGATGACCCGGCAGGCGATCTCGCCACGGTTGGCGATCAGGATCTTGGAAAACATTGGCACCCTATTTCTTCATCGCCAGCCAGAAGTCCTTGAACCGCGCCCCGGCGGCGCAAGTAGATGCGACAGAACGACGATCATCTCGAAGAACATGGACGATCACTTCTTTAGGGCAAAGTCGGCCGGCCAGAAATTCTGGTCGCAAGACGCCTCAACCCAACTCGCATCCCTCCCCAACGAACGGACGGTCTTCATCAAGGTCAACGCAACGTCAATCGGCTCGCCAGGCTCGGCATGCTTGAAGGCTTGAACCTCAGCGGCAGTCGCCTTCTCGGGGTCGAGAAGCATCTTCCACGGCTGCCGCGTGCAGAACGTTGGCCCTTCATCCATCGCCCGGCTTCCTCTCGCGTCCACCGCCCTTATGAATAGCAGGGTGCCGACGGTGTTCGACATTCCCAGCTTCTTAGCCTCTTCTTCTTCCTTGGCCAGCGGGTACTTCAAGGCAATCCACTTCTGATCTTTGCCCACGCAAAAAGCGTGACGCGCATCGACGGCAGCCATCACGGCGTACCAAGGCCGAGGGTCTCCAACCTTGCACATGTCCGAGGCGACGACAGCGAGAGCAACCGTCTCCATGACCTCGCGAGCATTGTGGGCCGCAAGAATTATTCTCGGATCGGATTCCCAAATTTCCTTTAAAGCGGGCTGTGCCCAGGCGCTGCAAACTGAAAGAGCCGAGCCTATCAACACGGACAAGAGATATTTGATCATCACAGCGCCCACTTCGGCCGGCGCTTTTCGAGGAAAGCGCTCATGCCTTCCAGCGCTTCTTCCGTGACGCATTGATTGGCGACGTGTTCGCCCAGCAGATCGGCTGCGTGGGCGTCGTGCGGCATGGCGTCGATCTCGGTGATCAGCTTCTTGACCAGCGTCTGCACCGACGGCGCGCCGAGCATGAGTTCGCGGGCGAGCGTCGCCACTGTCGCGTCGAGCGCGTCCGCCTCGACTACCTGATCGACCAGGCCGATGCGCAGCGCCGTCGCGGCATCGAACAAGCCGCCATGCATCAGGAGCTGGCGGGCGACGCGCGGTCCCACCGCCTCGATCAGCACCGGGATGGCGATGCCCGCGAGCAGGCCGTTGCGTGCCGAGGTGAGGCCGAACCGGGCCTTCGACGCCGCGACGGCAAAATCACAGGCCAGCATCACGCCGACGCCACCGCCCACCGCGGCGCCATGGACGCGGGCGATGGAGGGCTTGGGGAAATCGTAAATCGCCTGGATCGCACCCATCAGGGCATCGGCGCCGACTCGGCGCGTGATGGCATCGAGACCGGGCCAGGTCAGCACCCAGTTGAAGTCGCCGCCGGCCGAGAAAGCAGGTCCCTCACCCGCCACCACCAACACCCGGACGGACGCATCCGCAGCGAAGCCTTCGACAGCCTCGACGATTGCGCGCGCTGTATCGGCGTCGAAGGAGTTCATCTCCTTGGCTCGATTCAGCGTAAGCGTCGCCACGCCGGCCTCAACCCCGGTCTTCACGGTGTTCGTCATCACGGAGACGGTCATTCTCCGATCACATCCGGAAGACGCCGAACTTGGTCGGGCCAATCGGCTGGTTCATCGAGGCTGAGAGCGCCAACCCGAGCGCCATGCGCGTATCGGCGGGATCGAGGATGCCGTCGTCCCACAGGCGCGCCGTGGCGTAATAGGGATGGCCTTCGCGCTCATAGGCCTCCCGGACCGGCCGCTTAAAAGCTTCTTCCTCGTCCTTCGACCAGGCGCCGCCCTTGGCCTCGATATTGTCGCGCCGCACCGTGGCGAGCACGCTGGCGGCCTGCTCGCCACCCATCACCGAGATACGCGCCGAGGGCCACATCCAAAGGAAGCGTGGGCTGTAGGCGCGGCCGCACATGCCGTAATTGCCGGCGCCGTAGCTGCCGCCGACGATCACCGTGAATTTCGGTACGTTCACCGTCGACACCGCCGTCACCATCTTGGCGCCGTCGCGGGCAATGCCACCGGCCTCGTATTTCTTGCCGACCATGAAGCCCGTGATGTTCTGCAGGAACAGCAGCGGAATGCCGCGCTGACCGCAGAGTTCGATGAAGTGCGCGGCTTTTAGCGCCGATTCGTTGAACAGGATGCCATTGTTGCCGACGATGCCGATGGGATAGCCCCAGATGCGGGCGAAGCCGGTCACGATGGTCGTGCCGTAGAGGTGCTTGAACTCGTCGAGCTCGCTGCCGTCGACCAAGCGGGCGATGATCTCGCGGATGTCGTAGGGCGTGCGCGTGTCCATCGGCACGACGCCATAGAGTTCGTCGGCGGCATACTTCGGCTCGCGCGGCGCCAGCAGTGACACCGACGGCGATTTCTTCCAATTGAGATTGGCCACGATGCGGCGCGTGAGACCGATGGCGTGGCTGTCGTTCTGCGCATAGTGGTCGGCGACACCCGAGGTCCGGGCATGGACGTCGGCGCCGCCCAGCTCCTCGGCGCTCACGATCTCGCCGATTGCGGCCTTCACCAGCGGCGGGCCGGCGAGGAAGATCGTACCCTGCTTGCGCACGATGACCGTCTCGTCGCTCATCGCCGGTACGTAGGCCCCGCCCGCGGTGCAGGAACCCATGACGACGGCGATCTGCGGGATGCCTTGCGCCGACATGTTGGCCTGATTGTAGAAGATGCGGCCGAAATGGTTCTTGTCGGGAAACACCTCGGGCCATTGCGGCAGGTTGGCGCCGCCCGAATCGACCATGTAGATGCAGGGAAGCCGGTTCTCGACAGCTACTTCCTGGGCGCGGAGATGCTTCTTCACCGTCATCGGATAGTAGGTGCCGCCCTTCACGGTGGCGTCGTTGCAGACGATCACGCATTCGACGCCGCTCACCCGGCCGATGCCCGTGATCACGCCCGAGCCGGGCGCCTCGTTGTCGTACATGTCCATCGCGGCAAGCGGCGACAATTCGAGGAACGGCGAGCCGGGATCGAGCAGCGCCCGTACCCGTTCGCGGGGCAGCAGCTTGCCGCGCGAGACATGGCGCTTGCGGGACTCCTCGCCGCCGCCGAGACGGACCTGCTCGGTGCGGCGGCGGAGATCCTCGACCTGGCCACGCATCGCCTCGGCGTTGCGTTTGAAGGCGTCGGAACGGGTATCGACTTCGGAGGTGAGGATTGTCATGGCCGGGTCAAACTGCCCGGACCGGAGCCGGCGTGCAAGGCCGGCGGCGCGCGCGTCAGGGCAGTCGCGAAAGCGACCGCCAGTTGGCGCCTTGAGCGATGAAGCTGCGCTGGTTGGCAAGGGCCGCCGCGAAATCCGGATCACGGTCGGCCTGTTCCTTCAGCACGACGTCTGTGTTGACGCGAAAGGCCTTGAGCAACTCCGGCGACCATTGCTTGATGACGACGCCCGACGCCTTCAGCTTTTCCAGCGCAAGTCCCTGCACGTTGGGCGAACGGCTCAGCATCCAGACGATGTTGGCCCGGCAGGCCGTTTCGATCTGCGCACGTTGGGCCGGGGTCAACTGCTCCCACTTGTCCTTGCGCATCAGGAAATCGAGGACGGCCGAGGGCTGCTGCCAGCCCGGCATGTAATAGGGCAGCCCGAGCTTGTCGAAACCGAGCGCCGCATCGATCGCCGGCGTCGACATCTCGCCGCCGTCGACCTTGCCCTGCTGCAGTTGATAGAAGAACTCGCCCGGCGGCAGCGGCACGACCGTGGCCCCGAGCCGCGCCATGACCTCGCCCGAGAACTTGCCGAAGCGCAGCCGTTGGCCTTTGAAATCCGCCACCGTGTTCAGGTCGCCGCGATACCAGCCGCCGCCCTTGCCGCCCTGCACGCCGCAGGGAATGCCGGCGACGCCGAGCTTCTCATAGGCGTCGCGGTGGATACGGCCCCCGTCGCCTTCGAGCATCCACGACGTCATGTCCTCGGGGCCGGGGCCGAACGGGACGGTGGCGAACACGCCGAAGACCGGTGCCTTGGTGACGGCGTAGCCCGACCAGGTGAAGGCCGCCTCGAGGTCGCCGGCGACAATCGCATCCAGCATGTCGGCGGCCGGAACGATCCGGCCCGGCTCGATGATCTTGATGGCGAGCATGCCGCCCGACATCTGCTTGACCGTCTTGGTGAAAAGTCGAACCCCTTCGCCGGAGCCCGGGAGAGCCGGATTGAAGGCCGTCTGCATTTTCAGGAGGCGCGCCCCTGGCGGCAGCGCATGGTCGGCAACCTTCGGATGGTCGACGCCTTTCGGCTTGTCCTGGGCGGAGGCGACGCCCATCGCCGCGAGAATCGCGGCGATAACAGCAACGCTGCTAAAGACCTTGCGGCGCACGACCGACCATCCGTCGCCCGGCTCCCCCTGTTCCCCAAGCCGCTTATGCGGCCCTTCTTCACACCCGGTGAGCTTTACACGCGGGCGGGTCGGGAACAAGCGAAAGGCGGGCTCTAAACAGGGTAATCGGGTGAAGGACTGGGTGACAAGCCTCTGAAATGCTGAATCTGTGGTGATCCTCTGAATCGATTCGCGGAGGATGGCGATGGGTGAGGTGGCAAAAGAGTGCGGTGCGGTTTTCGAGA
>CANJHI010000087.1 GCA_947474005.1 Alphaproteobacteria bacterium
CCACCTTCGCCTTGAAGGCCGGTATGTGGTTCCGGCGAGGTCTTTTTCTCATCGTCTCTCCTGAGCTGCGGGCAATTCTTGCACGCCGTCAGACAGAAACTCCACTTAGCGTGCTGTACAGATTCCCGGGGCCGGCTCTCCAGCGCTGGCGGCTATGCCACCAAGCGGGAGATGACGGACGCGTTGTTGCGTGCCATCCGGAGGGTGCTGCGGGCGAGCGCTTCGTGAGTCGGCGCTCGCCGTCCGCGTTGCCGCATGGGGGATTCGCCCATCAGAGAATCAGGTTGGGTCCCCGATGTGTGTCGCGATCCGCAGTCATAGTTTCCCGCACGCGGAGGGAGAGTCGTCCTCACGAGGGGAAGTCCGGTTCGACATTCCGCACATCTATCGGCGACGCGCACCGCAATGACCAGCCGGTCGGGGTGCCCAGGAACCAGGGAAGGTACAATCCATGCCTAATCAAGTTCTAGCTCGCGGCTTCACGGCGAACCTTGGTGCGCACATCGTGCCGGGAAACCTCACCCTCGTTGGGGTGGGTGCCAACTACTCCGTCGCGATCGGCGCTGGTGCGCCGATCGTCGGTGTCGCCGCGGTCGGTGTTCCGGTGGTCTTTGCCGTCAATGGGGCGACAGTCCGGGTGGCGAACACGACCCCGGTGGCGGGCGCCCCCAACCTGACCATCTCCTGGTAGCAGGACGCCAGCCCCGATCCCCCGCCCCGATCCTACGTGTGATCAACCGACGTGTGACTGATTTCGCGAACACATATTCAGGAGGAAGAAATGCCGACAACCCAGCCAGCCGCGCGCGCCGCCGTTCCCTATGGCCATGCCAAAGCACCGACCGCACTCTCGCGGAACCTTTCTGCGATGGCGTCCGCGCCGCCGGTCGATTCGAACACCGATGCGCTCTGGCGCTCGCTCAACGGCCAGATCATGAACCAGGCCGTCGGCGAGTTGAACCCGAGCCAGGCCGTGTGCATGGCCGGCCAGACGCTGTTCGTCGATCTCGTCAATCCGAACGCCAATGTCATCAATGCAAACATCTTCAACATCGGCAACACAATCCCCGCCTGGGGTCCCGGTTACGCAGCCTATAGCCAGCTCGCGACCGCGTACTCGATCTTCCTGAGCAACATCAATCTCGGCGGCAGCACGGATCCTAACATCGTGGGGCCCCTCAACACCGCGGCGGAGAACCTCAACGCGGCGCAGTCCAATTTCCTGACGGTGCAGACGAATTGCTACAATGCGTTCGTCACGGCGCAGAAGTTCAACCCGAACCTCACCCTTCCGCAGTTCATCCAGACCTCCTACCCGACCTACCTCCAGGCGCAGGCCGCCATGGTCGGTGCCCAGTCGGCCTACGACGCCCTCGCGACCAAGGCCTATGGCGCCGGCTACCAGGTCATCCAGGCGGACAAGAACAAGATGAGTCCCGCGATGGGTGGCGGCGGTTGCCTCGATTTCACCACGGCGAACGCGTTCAACATGCCGACCGTGTCGGGTGCCACGGCGCCGGCCGGATCGACGCCGGTGCTGCCCGGTGCGGCGCCGCCGCCTACTCCGCCCACCGCGCTTCCGTACTACGTGCCGTCGTTCAACCTGGCTGCGTTCACCACCCAGTACACCCAGTGGCAGAACAACAGCATCAACAAGGCCTTCAACGCCGGCGGCTCGTTCACGGTCTCCTCGAAGAGCCAGTCGTACGACTACAGCTCCATGGGATGGAGCGCCCAGGCCGAGTTCTCCTACTCGAACTTCTTCACGCGGGTCTCGGGGCAGGGCTCGGCCAGTGCCAGCGAGGTGGATATCGACTGGTCCGACTCCTCCAACAGCCTCCAGGTCGACTTCACCGGCCTCGGCGCCTTCAATATCGGCCCCGGGCAGTGGTACGACGCGGCGGCCGTCGCGAGCTACTACGACAAGCTTCTGCCCGGAGCGCCGACCTTCTTCGGCAACGGCGGGTCGATGGCACTGCTGCCCACCAGGATCATCGTGGGCTTCGAACCGACGATCACGCTGTCGCTGTCGAATGCCGCCTATTCGTCGGTGGCCAAGACGTTCCAGGCCCAGGCGAGCACGTCCGTCGGGATCGGACCGTTCAGCTTCGGCGCCTCGTATTCGAACTACAGCGACAAGCAGTCCATGAGCTACAACGAGGCCAGCTGCAAGATCACGGCCGGTCCGGTCATGAGCTCCCTGCCCATCCTGCTGGGCGTGGTCTGCACCAAGCTGGGCAACCAGACCTGAGCTGCATCCGCCGGACATCGGCCCCATGACGCCAGACCAGGTTCGTGGGGCCGATGAACGTTTGGTTTCCGTGTGGCGCCGGCCATCGGTGCTGCCTGCGCTAGATGAGCAGCGTGCCGGCCTCCAGGAAGGTTTGCAGCGCTTGCTCGTTGGCGGCCAGATCGAAGCCCTGGGCCGCGATCCAGTCGTCGTTGTAATAGGTGTGGCCGTAGCGTTCGCCGCTGTCGCAGATCAGCGACACCAGCGACCCTTTGAGACCGTCGGCGCGCATGCGCGAGGCGAGCAGGCAGAGGGCGAAGAAGTTGGTTCCGGTCGAGCCGCCGACCTTGCGGCCGAGCTGGCGAGACAGCACGCGCATGGCCGCCAGCGAGGCGACGTCGGGAACGCGCATCATGCGGTCGATCACGTTGGGCACGAAGGACGGTTCGACCCGCGGCCGGCCGATGCCTTCTATGCGCGAGGCGCGATCGCAGGTCGCCTTGGGGTTGCCCTTGGCGAAGGCCTCGAAGAACGCCGAATACTCCGGATCGGCGACGCAAAGGCGCGTGGCGAAGCGCTTGTAGCGGATGTAGCGGCCCAAGGTTGCCGACGTGCCGCCGGTGCCGGCGCTCATCACGATCCACGTCGGGACCGGGTAACGTTCGCGGCTGATCTGCTCGAAGATCGACTCGGCGATGTTGTTGTTGCCGCGCCAATCGGTGGCGCGCTCGGCATAGGTGAACTGGTCGACATAGACGCCGCCGAGCTCGGCCGCGAGTTCCTCGGCCGCCGCGTAGATCCCCTTGCCGTCGGCCACCAGGTGGCAGGTACCATGCTGGCGCTCGATCTCCTGGATTTTCTCGGCCGAGGTGGCGGCCGACATCACGGCATGGAAGGGCAGGCCGAGCAGGCGCGCGAAATAGGCTTCCGAGATCGCCGTCGAGCCGGAAGAGGCCTCGACGATCGGCGTGTCGTGCCGGATGCGGCCGTTGCAAATGCCGTAGAGGAAGAGGGAACGGGCCAGCCGGTGCTTCAGGCTGCCGGTCGGGTGGGTCGACTCGTCCTTCAGGTAGATGTCGATCCCCTCCAGCGCCGGGAGGTCGAGCCGCAGCAAGTGGGTGTCGGCCGAGCGCCGCTGGTCGTTCTGGATCAGCTCCAGGGCGTGGCGCGCCCACTCGGCATCGTCGTGCCGCGCCACCGCTTCGTCGAGAAGATGGGGCCCTGTCACCTTATCCGCCGATGATCTTCTTCTCGATCATGCAGTGGATGCCCTTGTTGCCATCGACCGTCTGCGTCACGTGCAGGTCGGCCTGCAGGCTGCACAGCATGTAGGCGTCGGCGGCGGCGAGGCCTGTCTTGGCGCAGATCAGGCGGATCATGTCGCGCAGCGCTTCCTTTGCGGCATCGTCGAGATCGGGATCGAAGCCGTGGGTGATCCAGTGCGTCGCCGTCTCGGCGCGCGGGTTGGTGAGCTTCATGTCCTTGCGCACGGTGAAGCGGAAGGTGCCGCTGAGGCTGGTTTCCAGCGCCGTCAGGTTGACCTCGCCGTCGCCCTGGACGCCGTGGCCGTCGCCGGTCGAGAACAGGCCGCCGTCGGCGAACACCGGAAAGTAGACCGTGGTGCCGACCTGGAAATGCTTGTTGTCGATGTTGCCACCGAAGGCGCGCGGCTCGACCGAGCTGCACTGGCCCCATTCGGCCGGTGGCGCCACGCCCATGATGCCGAAGAACGGCCGAAGCTGGATCTCGGTGCCCCACGGCATGGTGCAGATGCCGCGGTTGGAATCGATCGGCAGGTGGGTGAGGCGATAGAAGGGGAAATCCTCGGGCAGCGTGCCCATCAGCGGGCGCTGCACGTTCCAGCCCCAGTTGGTGCGGAACTTGATGTCGAGCACCTCTACCGCCAGAACGTCGCCGCGCTCGGCGCCCTCGACATGCACGGGCCCGGTCAGGATGTGGCGGCCGATGTGCGGCTTCAGCGTCTTCAGGATCTCGCGATGCTCGGGCAGCACGTTCATCGGCGGCTCGGGCAGGATCTCGGCGGCACCCGAAACGCAGTGGATGGTGGCGACGTCGCCCGACTTGACGCGAAGCTGCGGCTTGAGCTGGCTGTCGAAATAGCCCCAATGGCAGGTCTCAGGGGAGGAGTTCAGTTCGTAGGTGGCCATGCGATCTCCCGTTCTTTCCCGATGGTTGAAGCACATACCGTGCCCCTTGATCCATCGGTGATGCTATACGCGCCCCATGAACTACCGCCATGGCTATCACGCCGGCAACTTCGCCGATGTCCTGAAGCACACCGCGCTCTGCGAGTTGCTGCGGCTGCTGTTGTCCAAGGACAAGAAGCTGTTCGTCCTCGACACCCATGCCGGTGCCGGCGGCTACGATCTGGGCGGCGAGCTGGCGGGACGCACGGGCGAAGCCGAGGCGGGGATCGCGCGCCTGGCCGCCGCGCCACGCGCAGGCATGCCGGCCGCTGTCGTGCGCTATCTCGCGGCGGTCGCGGCCTACGATCGCAAGTTCGGCCCGCCGGCGGCGGGCGGCGGACCTCGGCGCTATCCCGGCTCGCCGCGCCTGGTCCGCGCGGCGCTTAGGCCGGGCGATCGTTTCGTCGCCTGCGAGCTGCATCCCGGCGATGCGCTGGCGCTGAAGCGCGAGTTCGCTGGCGATCGCGCTGTCGAGGTGCGCCAAGCCGACGGCTACCAGGCGCTGAAGGCGGTGCTGCCGCCGGTCGAGCGACGCGCCCTGGTGCTGATCGATCCGCCCTTCGAGGCGGCCGACGAATTCGAGCGGCTGGCGCGCGCCGTGCGCCACGGCCTGCGCCGCTTCGCCACCGGCTGCTTTGCGATCTGGTACCCGATCAAGGACGCCGCCGCCGTCGCCGAGTTCCTGGGCTCGGTCGCGGCGCCGCGGCTTCTGACGCTGACGCTGCGGCTGGACGGCGAGGCGGACCAGGGCAAGCTCGCCGCCTGCGGCCTGGCGGTGATCAATCCGCCGTGGCGCTTCGAGGAGGCGATGGCCGAGGCGCTGCCCTGGATTGCGGGCGTGCTGGGCGGACGGGCTAGCCTCGTCGCGCCGCCAGCCAGCGTGCCGGCTCCGGCGTCAGGAGCGTGAGGACGAAGGAGACGAGGCAAAGCGCCGAACCGGCCAGGATCGCGCCGGTGTACGAGCCGAAGAAGTCGAAGGCATAGCCTGCGACCGGCGCGCCGAGCAGGGCGCCGAAGGCCACGCCGCTGTAGAGCGCGCCGATGATCGAGCCGAGCGCGCGGCCGCCGAAATAGTCGGCGGCGAGCGAGGGGGCGATGGCCACGAACCCGCCGTAGAAGGCGCCGAACATCAGGGCGAAGACGATCAGGGCGGGGGCGCTGGTCGACTGCGACCACACCACCAGCATGATGCCGGCGCCGATATACATCATGGCAAAGGAGAGCCGCCGGCCGAGCCAATTGGTGACGCTCGCGAACAGGAACCGGCCGACCGTGCTGCCAACGCCCAGCAGGACGATCAGCAGGACACCAAATCCCTCGCCCAGGCCGAGGTCGCTGGCATAGGGCGCCAGGTGCACGAACGGCACGAACAGGCCGAACGACATCAGAAGAGCACCGACGTAGATCGCCCAGAACGGCGCCGTGCGCATCGCCTGGCCCAAGGTGAGGCCGGCCGGAAGTGCCGACCCACCGCCGGGTGAGGGCGCATCGCCGTCGGGGGCCAGGCCATAATGCTCCGGTGCCGAACGGATCAGGATGCCGCTCGCGACGGCGCCGATTACGGTGAGTGCTGCCAGCACGAGATAGGTCTGGCGCCAGCCCATGCCGGCGATCAGCGCGTGGGCGAGCGGCGCGCCGACCAGGGTCCCGACGCCGATGCCGGCCACGGCGATGCCGCTTGCGGTGCCGCGCTGGCGGACGAACCAGCGTTGGACCGCGGCGATACTCGGCACGTAGGAGAGCCCGACGCCAACGCCGACGCCGATGCCGTAGCCGAGATAGATCTGCCACAGGCTGACGGCCTGCGAGGCGATCACCAGGCCCACCGCCACCAGCAGCAGGCCGCCGATGACGAGCGGGCGCGGCCCGATGCGGTCGGCGATCAGGCCGGCGGGCAGGCCGAGCTGGAAATAGAGGAACGCCGCGATCGAGAAGACCAGTGCGGTCTCGCCACGGCGCGCGCCGAACTCGGTCTCGAGGATGCCGAAGAATGCGGCAAAGGAATAAGCCACGGCATAGCCGGTCATCATGCACAGGAAGGCCCCGGCGACGACCCACCAGCCGGCGAACGGGCCCGTGGATTTCATTTTCTCGATCTCGATCATGGTGGAAAGCTAGGGCGTGGCAACATCTGGTGCCACGCCCAACCATTCGGCCGATACCGAAGGATTACTTCTTGGCGCCGTTCTTCTTGCCAGGCGTCCAACCCCACATCTTCCCGGCCATTTCGGCGATTTCAGGCGCGAGTTCCTGCTCGGTGAGTTTCACGCCGCGTCCCAGCTCGTCGGCGATGACTTTCAGGCCAGCCAACCGCGCCAGCTTCTTGTGGTCGCTGGTGATAACGTGCCACGGCGCGTGCTTGGTATCGGTGCGCTCCAGCATGTCGTCGTAAGCTTCGAGGTACTGTTTGCGCTTGGCGATGTTGCGGAAATCCTCGAGCCCGATCTTGTAGCGCTTGCTGGGGTCCTCGAGGCGCTCGATCATCCGCTTCTTCTGCTCCTCCTCGCTGACATGCATGAGCAGCTTGATGATACGCACACCGTCGTCGACCAGCTCGTGCTCGAATTCGTTGATCTCGTGGTAGGCGCGCTTCCAAGCCTTCTTGTCGCAGAAACCCTCGACCCGCTCGACGAGGACGCGGCCGTACCAGGTGCGGTCGAAGACCGCCCAGTCGCCGGGAGCCGGAAGTCGCTGCCAGAAGCGCCAGAGATAGTGCCGGCCCTGCTCGGAGGGCGTCGGGGCGCCGATGCGCCAGACATGGACCGACTTGGGCTCAAGGTGGCCGACGAGACGCTCGATCAGGCCCCCTTTGCCGGCCGCATCCCACCCGTCGAGGCCGATGATCACCCGCCCGCCGGTCCTCATATGGTGAATCTGCAGCGCCAGCAGCCTCTCCTGCAGCTCTTTCAGTTCTTGCTCGTAGCCCTTGTCGTCGATCGGACCGTCGATCATCTCGATCTTGTCCAGAGCCGGCCATTTGCCCATCGAGTCCTCCAGTTGGGGATCGTGCCAGCGGCGAGGAGGCGAGGCAATGAGGAGAGATTGACAGCGCGAACCGCGACCGCGACTAATCTCGCCAATGTCCGACGTCGAACCGACCATTCACTACACAATGCGCGCCGGCAAGCCGGTCGTCGAGATCGGCGGCAATTGGACCGTCCTCCATCTCCGCGGCATCCGGCAAAAGGTCGCCAAGGAGCTGCAAGCGGCCGGCACCGGGCGTACCGCGCGGGCCGTGGACGCGAGCGGTGTCGAACGGCTCGACACGGCAGGCGCGCTTGAAATCCTGCTCCTCGCAGGCGGCGGGCGCGACACCGAGGTGAAGACCCGGGAGCAGAGGCACGCCGACCTGTTCAAGGTCGTCCAGGACAATATGTGCAGCGCGATGCCCGAGCGGCACATGAACTGGTTCGCCCACTGGCTGGAGGAGGTTGGCCAGAACACCGTCCATTTCTATCACCAGGTCATCAATCTCTGCGCCTTCTTCGGCGAGATCCTCGTGGTCTTCGTCGAGGCCTGCCTGCAGCCGCGCCGGTTCCGCATCAATGTCGTGGTTCGCCAGATGTACGAGGTCTGGGTCAGGGCGCTGGTGATCGTCGGGGTCCTCTGTTTCCTGATCGGGGTGGTGATCGCCTATCAGGGCGTGCAGCAGCTCAAGCAGTTCGGCGCCGAGACCTTTACCGTCGAGGCGGTCGGCATCGGCATGTTCCGCGAGTTGGGCGTGCTGCTCACCGCCATCATCGTCGCCGGTCGGTCGGGCAGCGCCTTCACCGCCCAGATCGGCACCATGCAGGTCAATCAGGAAGTCGATGCCATGCGCACCATCGGCCTCAATCCGATCGAGTGGCTGGTGCTGCCGCGGATCGTGGCCCTGGTGGTGTCGCTGCCGTTGCTGACGTTCTGGGGCGACATCGCCGGTCTGCTGGGCGGCGCGGTCGCCTGCACGTTCTATTTGGACTTCACGTTCGTGCAGTTCTTCGATCGGCTGCGTGATACCGTCGGCATCTGGCATTTCTATACCGGCATGATCAAGGCGCCGGTCTTCGGCATGGTGATCGCCATCATCGGCTGTTTCGAGGGCCTGCAGGTGAAGGGCAGCGCCGAAAGTGTCGGCCAGCTCACGACCAAGGCGGTTGTCGAGTCGATCTTCTGCGTCATCGTGCTGGATGCGGTGTTTTCGATCATCTTCCTGTTGGCGAACGTGTGATGGCCGAAGGCGGTCAACTCGTCGATCACAGGGACGGCCGGGACGTCGTGCTACGGCTGCGCGGGGTGCGCACGCAGTTCGGCGACAACGTCATCCACGACAAGCTCGACTTCGACGTCTTCCGTGGCGAGATCGTCGGGCTCGTGGGTGGCTCGGGCACCGGCAAGTCGGTGTTGTTGCGCACGATAATCGGTCTCAATGAGATCACCGCCGGCACCATCGAGATGCTGGGGGTCGATATCGCCACCCTTCATGGCAAGGCGGAACGGGCCATGCAGGCCCGGACCGGTGTCCAGTTTCAGGACGGCGCCCTGTTTTCCTCGCTCACGGTGTCCGACAACATCATCGTGCCGGTCCGCGAGCATGCCCATTTGGACGAGGAGACGATGCGGGACATCGCTGCCCTCAAGATTGCCCTGGTCGGCCTGCCACCCGACACCGGCGAGAAAAAGCCGTCCGAGCTGTCGGGCGGCATGCGCAAGCGGGCGAGCCTTGCCCGCGCCCTGGCCCTCGACGCCGAACTTTTGTTCCTGGATGAGCCGACCGCCGGCTTGGATCCGATTGGCGCCGCACACTACGACGAGCTGATCAAGAACCTGAGCCGGAGCCTGGGCCTGACGACCCTGATGGTGACCCACGATCTGGACAGCCTCAACGCCGTGTGTGACCGCATCGCAGTCCTGCTCGACAAGCGCGTGGTGGTAGGTACGATGGAAGAGTTGCTGGTGTACGATCACCCTTGGGTTAAAGAGTATTTTCACGGTCCGCGCGGGCGAGCAGCTCGACAGGAGCAGAAGTAGCGTCCGATGGAAAGAAAGTCGCCTTATGTGCTGATCGGCGCAGCGATGATCGCTTTCATCGTCGCCGTCGGCGGGTTCGTCGTCTGGAAGCTGCGGGCCGGCGATCGGACAGCGTACGCCTACTACGACATTCTTTTTTCCGGTGAAGTGCAGGGGCTGACCAACGACTCGCCGGTGTTTTATCGCGGCCTGCGTGTCGGCCGGGTGCAAAACATCCAGCTCACGTCGCGGGTCGATACAAGGCGCACCACCGGGCGCGAGCGCCTGACGGAGAAGATCGAGGTGACGGTCGCCGTCGACTGGAGCATCGATATCCGGGAGCGCTCCTACGCGGTCTTCGAGAAGCCATTCATCGCTGGCGCCCCGTACATCCAGATCGTCGGGCGGCTCGACGTCGACCAGATCAAGCCGAAGAAGAAGCTGGGCGAGAAGCCCTACCCGGAGATTCGCGAGGGCGCGTCGTTCCTTCAGGCGACTTCCACATCTGCCCAGGAGCTTCTGTCGAAGGCCGGCACCACGGTCGACCGGCTCAACGATCTTCTCAGTCCCGACAACATCGGCGCCGTCAGCGACACGCTGCGCAATCTGTCGACCACAACGACGGCGCTCGCCAAGCAGGAGGGCGCGATCCAGACGACGCTGGCCGAGCTGCCGGGTGCCATTACCGAGTTTCGCCATACGTTCAACACGCTGAACGGGCTGGCAGAGTCGCTCAGTCTGGTGGCCCTCGAACTCGGCCCGCAGGATGCCGCGAGCCGCAAGGCGCTGGCCGGCAAGGACCCCGGCGAGCTGCGCAAGACCATCGCCGATATTAGGACAGCGCTCGCCAACATCGATTCCGCTGCCGGCCAATTCAACAAGCTGGTGGTCGAGAACAAGGGCCCGATCAAGAGCTTCACCGAGACCGGCCTGACCGAGTTCTCACTGGCCCTTCGCGAGTTGCGTCAGCTCACCGCAAACTTGAACGTCATCGCCACCAAGCTGGAGCGGGATCCAGGCGCCTTCGTGTTCAGTGGCAAGCAGGGATACACGCCGAAATGATGTTTCGTTGGGCCGTTTGCGCGGCGGCGGCCGTTGCCCTCACCGGATGCCAGGCGCTCAGCGCGATCGATTCGGCCGCGGAACCGACCGATCTCTATACGGTGACTCCCAAGAGTACCTTCGATCACGACCTGCCCAACGTCTATTGGCAGCTCGCCGTCGAGGTGCCGGTCTCGGCCGCCAGCCTCAATACTGGCCGCATCGCCATTCAGATGTCGCCAACCTCGACGGATTACTATGCCAAGGTGGCATGGACCGACCGTGCACCGCTGATGGTGCAGACTCGCATCGTCGATTCCTTCGAGAACACCCGTAAGATCGTTGCAGTGGCGCGCGAATCGATCGCACTGCGGGCCAACTACGTGCTGACGCCCGACCTGCGCAACTTCGAGGCGATGTATTTCTACGGCCAGCCGCCTATCGTGAAGGTCCGCATCATCGCCAAGCTGGTGCGCATGCCGGATCGCCAGATCATCGGCGTCGCCTCGTTCGAGCGCTGCGTGCGGGCTCGCGCCGACAAGGTGCCGAAGGTGGTCGATGCCTTTGACCAGGCCCTGGGCAGCGTCATCAAGCGGCTCGTCTCCTGGACCTTGCGCACGCCGCCGCCGCGCCCGCCGAGCGACTCCGCGCCCTACGATATCGGCAAGTATCGCAACCCCGAAAACGCGCTGGTCGACAGCGAGAACTGCCCGAAGGGCACCGACACCTCGATGGTGCCTTACACCGACGAGTAGCCGGCACCGACGAGCAGCCGGCGGCAGCCGCTCAGGCGCGGTCCTTGACCAGCGACCAGGCAAGATCGGCCAGCACGCGCGGGCGATTGCCGTATTGTTTGGCTGTTTCGGACGAAGCGTTGCCGTCGAGGCCGCGCTTGTAGACGCCCTGCACGATGGCGGCGAGGCGGAAAAGCGAGAAGGCCACGAAGAAGTTCCAGTCCGGGATCCCCTTGCGGCTGGTACGGCGCGCATAGGCGGCGAGGTATTCCTGCTCGGTCGGGATGCCGAACGCCTTGAGGTCCATGCCGGCGTAGCCTTCCGAGGCGCCGAAGCCTTCGGCGAAATGATACATCATGCAGTTGTAGCCGAGGTCGGCCAGCGGATGGCCGAGCGTCGAGAGCTCCCAATCCAGCACCGCGATGACCCGCGGTTCGGTCGGATGGACGATGGTGTTGCCGAGCCGGTAGTCGCCATGGTTGATGCGCGTCTCGTCGCCCGGCGGCAGATGCGCCGGCAGCCACTGCTTGAGCAGTTCCATCGAGGCCAAGTCGTCTGTCCGGGCGAGGTCGTATTGGCTGGTCCATCGGGCGATCTGGCGCTGGATGTACTGGCCCTCGCGGCCGTAGTCGCCGAGGCCGACGGCGCGATAGTCGACGTTGTGGATGCGCGCGAGCACGTCGTTCATCGAATCGAAAATCTTGCCGCGGTCGGAAGGCGATATGCCCGGCATCTTGGAGTCGGACAGGATGCGGCCGGGCAGGAACTCCATGAGGTAGAAGGTGGTGCCGATCACGGAGTCGTCCTGGCAAAGCGCATAGGGCTTGGGCACCGGCACGTCTGTGTGGTCCGACAAGGCCTTGATCACCCGGTACTCGCGGTCGACCTGGTGCGCCGATGGCAGCAGTTTGCCCGGGGGCTTCTTGCGCAGCACGTACATGCGGCCGCCGCCGTCGGTCAAATGGAAGGTCGGATTGCTTTGTCCACCCTCGAATTGCAGCACTTTCAACGGCCCGCGAAAGCCCTCGACGTTCGACGTCATGTAGTCGACGAGACGCGTCTGATCGAAGGCGTGGGCTTCGCGGACGGGCGTGAGATTGGACGGGAGCTGGGACATGCGGGAACAGGCCATCGGTTCGAGGTCGCCGTTCTTCTAGCCTTGCCGGCGCTGATTTTCGAGAGGGGATCGCGGCGGCGTTCGCAAAGCGGTGCTGGCTGTCAATTGACCTGACGCACCTTGTCGCCCCAATACGGCCGGCGCAGCTCGCGCTTCAGGATCTTTCCGGTCGGATTGCGCGGCAATGCGTCGATGAAGTCGACCGATTTCGGCAGCTTGTAGCCGGCGATGCGATCGCGTGCCCAGGTGAGCAGCTCGCCGGCGGTGACGCCTGCGCCGGATTTCTTCACCACGACGGCCTTGACCGCTTCGCCCCAGCGTTCGTCGGGAACGCCGATCACAGCCACATCCGCCACATCGGGATGGCCGAACAGCGCGCTCTCGACCTCCGCCGGATAGATGTTCTCGCCGCCCGACACGATCATGTCCTTCACGCGGTCGTAGATGTAGAGGTAACCCTTGTCGTCGAGGTAGCCCGCGTCGCCGGTCAGGAACCAGTCGCCGTCGAGGGCGCGCTTCGTGGCGTCGGGCAGTTTCCAGTAACCGCGCATGATCTGGGGCGAACGCACGGCGATCTCGCCGACCTGGCCGGCCGGCTGGTCGGTTCCGTCGTCACCGACGATGCGGAGTTCGACCCCGGCCTGGGCATAGCCGCACGACAGGAGCTTGCGGGCATCGGCCGGATCGTGATCCTCCGGCGGCAGCAGGGTGATGGCGCCGGTCGTCTCGGTGAGGCCGTAGACCTGCTGAAAGCCGCATTGGAAAATGCCCATCGCCTGCTTCAGCAGGTCGGCGGGAATGGGTGCCGCGCCATAGACAATCAGGCGCAGGCTCGAGAGATCGGTCTCGCGAATCTGTGGGGCCTGCACGAGAAAGAGGATCATCGCCGGCACCAGCAGCATCACCTGCAGCCGCTCACGCTGGATCAGGTCGAGGACCTGGGCAGGGACGAACTCGCGAACGACGAAGTTCGTGGCGCCGGCGTAAAGGCCGGCGATACCCCAGCCGGCGCCGCCGATGTGGAACATCGGCAGGCAGACGAGGTTGGGCACGCCCGGCGCCAGCAGCCAGCTCTTCGTCCACAGGGGAAACATCCAGGCGAAATTGGCATTGGTCAGTTCGGCGCCCTTCGGCAGGCCGGTGGTGCCGCTGGTGTAGAACTGTATCGCTGTATCCCCGGGCCGAGCGACAAGGCGCGGATCGTCGGGAGCCTGCCGGTCGCGCCATGCCTCGAAGCTCTCCCACGACGGATGCCGGCCCAGGGCGACGATCTTGCGGACGGTCGTCAGTCCGTCGCGGATCCTCTCGATGACGGGGAAATACTCCTCGCCAACAAAGAGGATCTCGGCTTCGGCGTCGTTGACGATGTGCAGCACCTCCGGTGGCGCGAGGCGCCAGTTGACCGAGACCATCACGGCATTGGCCTTGGCGGCACCGAACAGCAGCTCGAAGAAGAGATCGCTGCTCTTGTCGAGATGGGCGACGCGTACCTGCGGCTTGATGTTCGCGGCGATAAGGCCATTGGCCACCCGGTTCGCCCCACGATCGAGGCAAGCATAGGTCGTCGTGCGCCCTTCGTAGACGATGGCGGCGGCGTCAGGCCGCCGGGCGGCGTGAATGCGGACGATATCGGCGAGACCTGCCATCTCGAAGTCCACCATCTCGAAGCCCATTGACGTTTCCCCTGCGACCTTGGCCTCACCATATCGTGTGCAGCGGCGGCATCCTTCGGTGGTTTTGGAGTGATTTCAAGGGCTTGATCGCCTAGTGTCGCGGGCGAACATCAGCACGGACTTCAGGGGCATCATGGGCAAGCGAATCTTGGTCACTGGCGGAGCGGGCTTCCTGGGTTCGCACCTCTGCGAACGCCTGTTGGCTGCCGGCCACGACGTGTTGTGCGTCGACAACTACTTCACCGGCTCCAAGCGCAACGTTCTGGGCTGCCTCGAGAATCCGCATTTCGAGCTGATGCGTCATGACGTGACGTTCCCGCTCTATGTCGAGGTCGACGAAATCTACAATCTGGCCTGCCCGGCCTCCCCGGTGCATTACCAGCACGATCCGGTGCAGACGACCAAGACGAGTGTGCACGGCGCCATCAACATGCTGGGCCTCGCCAAGCGCGTGCGCGCCAAGATCTTCCAGGCCTCGACCAGTGAGGTCTATGGCGATCCGACCGTCCATCCGCAGGTCGAAGGTTATCGCGGCAGCGTCAATCCGATCGGTCCACGCGCCTGCTACGACGAGGGCAAGCGCTGCGCCGAAACCCTGTTCTTCGACTATCACCGCCAGCACAATCTGCGCATCAAGGTAGCGCGAATCTTCAATACCTACGGCCCGCGCATGCACCCCAACGATGGGCGCGTGGTGTCGAACTTCATCGTCCAGGCGCTCAAGGGCGAGGACATCACCATCTACGGCGATGGCATGCAGACCCGCGCCTTCTGCTACGTCGATGATCTGCTCAACGGCTGGCTGCGACTCATGGACCACACGCCCGACGACTTCACCGGGCCGGTCAATATCGGCAACCCGGTCGAGACGCCGGTCCGCCATCTCGCCGAGAAGATACTCGAAAAGGTCGGCGGCAAGTCGAAGCTGATCTTCCAGCCGCTGCCGATCGACGATCCGATGCAGCGCTGCCCCGACATCTCGCTGGCGCGCGAGAACCTCAAGTGGGAGCCCAAGGTCGCGCTGGACGAAGGCCTGTCGCGGACGATCGCCTATTTCGACAAGCTGCTCAGGAGCAACGAGACGGTGAGCCGCGTCGGCCGTTAGGACCGACGCGGGGCGACTGCCTTACTGAGCCGCGACGGCGCGCGGCAGGGCATTGACGACCGAGGCCTTGCCCGAGGTCATCTCGTCATGGATCCACTTGTAGGTCTTCTCCATGCCGTCCTCGAGACGGATGGACGGGGCCCAGTTCATCAGTTTCTTGATCAGCGTATTGTCGCTGTTGCGGCCGCGCACGCCCTTCGGCGCATCGAGCTTGTAGCTGCGCTTCAGCTTGATGCCGCCGATCTTCTCGACCATGTCGACCAGCGTGTTGATGCTGACCAGTTCGTCGCTGCCGACGTTCAGCGGCTCGATGATGTCGCTTTCGGCGAGCCTGATGGTGCCATCGGTGCAGTCGTCGATGTACATGAACGACCGGGTCTGCTCGCCGTCGCCCCAGATCTCGATCTCGTGCCTGCCCGACAGCTTGGCCTGGATGACCTTGCGGCACATCGCGGCCGGGGCCTTCTCGCGACCGCCGTCATAGGTGCCTTCCGGGCCGTAGACGTTGTGGTAGCGGGCGATGCGGGTGGCAATGCCGTAATCCTCGCGGTAGTGGCGCGCCATGCGCTCGCTGAACAGCTTTTCCCAGCCGTAGCCGTCTTCCGCCAGCGCCGGGTAGGCGTCCTCTTCCTTGAGGGCGGTGACATTGGCGTCGGTCTGCTTGTCGCCGTTGTAGACGCAGGCCGACGACGAATAGAAGAAGCGCGGCACGCCGGCTTCCTTGGCGGCGACGAGCATGTGGGTGCTGACCAGCACCGACAGCATGCACTCGGCCTTGTGGGTTTCGATGAAGCCCATGCCGCCCATGTCGGCAGCGAGGTTGTAGATCATCGCGGCGCCCTTGGCGGCGGTCCGGCAGGGTTCGAGGAGCGACAGGTCACCGACCTGGTTTTCCACACCGGGGATCTTCTGGTACCACTCGTTCAGCGGCTTGATGTCGACGGCCCGGATCTTCGTATGGCCCCGCTGCTGCAGGACGCGGACCAGATGGCCGCCGATGAAACCACCGGCACCGGTGACGACCACGAGATCATTCTTGGACATAAAGCAGCCTTTCAATCGACGCGAGGGGGCGTTTTAACCGACTTTTCAACGAGTTGCGAGACGGGCTGCTGATTCTCCGGTAGCGCACGTCCGGCGGCTCGACCCCGGTGCCAATGCTCTTATGATCGAGGCTGGGCAGGGATAGGCGCGCAAGGCAGCGTTTGCTCGCCTGACGCTTCGCCGTCAAGTCGTTGAAAGGTCGCACTTAAACTGCAATATTATGGAGGGACTGATCTCGCTCATGTGTTCATTTCGTCTCGACTGGAAACTGACCGGATCTGAAAGGCACTTCGGATGACTTACGTCCTCGGGCTGAACGCCTTTCATGCCGATGCCGCCGCCTGCCTGGTGAAGGACGGCGAGCTCATCGCCGCCGTCGAGGAGGAGCGTTTCCGGCGGATCAAGCACTGGGGGGGCTTTCCCAGCGAATCGATCCGCTACTGCCTGGCCGAGGCCGGCATCGAGCTGGGCGACGTCGAGCATGTCGCGGTCAACAGCGACAATCGGGCGAACCGCTGGCGCAAGCTGGCCTACGTGCTGACCTCGGGCGTCAGTCCCAGGTACGTGCTGAACCGGCTGCGCCAGCGGGGCGAGCGCGCGGATATCGCGGGCAACCTCAAGCGCGATCTGCCGGAGCAGGAATTCCGCGGCACCGTCCATGCCGTCGAGCATCATCTCTGCCATCTCGCCTCGGCGTTCCTGGTCTCGCCCTACGACAAGGCGGTCGCGGTCTCGGTGGACGGTTTCGGCGACTTTTCCTCGGCGGCCTGGGGGCTGGGGCAGGGCGGCAGCCTGCAGGTCGACGGGCGCGTCTATTTTCCGCACTCGCTGGGCGTCTTCTACGAGGCGATGACGCAGTTCATCGGCTTCCCGCACTACGGCGACGAATACAAGGTGATGGGTCTCGCCCCCTATGGCGAGCCGCGCTACGTCGAGCAGATGAAGCAGATCGTCCGGCTCAAGGACGACGGCAGCTTCGCCCTCGACCTGAGTTACTTCCGCCACGCCTCGGGTGAGGGTGCCAACTATTCGGTCAAGGAGGGCATTCCCTCGGGCGGGCGCCTGTGGAGCGACGCGCTGGCAGGCTTGCTCGGACCGGCGCGCGATCCTGCGGCTCCGTTGGAGGATCGTCATCGCGACATCGCCCGCTCGGCGCAGGTGACCTACGAGAACGCCTTCTTCCATCTGCTCGACGCCTTGCACCGACGCTACGACACCGACGCGGTCGTGCTGGCGGGCGGCTGCGCCTACAACTCCGTGGCCAACGGCAAGGTCCTCGAACGCTCGCCCTTCAAGAAGCTCTATGTCCAGTCGGCCGGCGGCGACGCCGGCGGGGCCATTGGGGCCGCCTTCGAGACCTGGCACAGGTTGTCCGGGCCGGCGGTGAAGCGCCACTTCGTCATGGATCATGCCTACTGGGGCCCGTCGGCGACGCCGGATCAGATTGCGGTGGCGATCGGCGCGCGCCGCGCGGATTTCGATGCCGCGGGCTGCACCATCGAGCGGGTCGGCGACGAGGCGGCGCTCTGCCGCCGGACGGCGCAGGCGATTTCCGACGGCAAGGTGATCGGCTGGTTCCAGGGCCGGCTGGAGTGGGGCCCCCGCGCGCTGGGCAATCGCTCGATCCTGGGCGACCCGCGACGCGCCGACATGAAGGACATCCTCAATCTCAAGATCAAGCGCCGGGAATCCTTTCGGCCGTTCGCACCCTCGATCCTGCGCACCGCCGTGCCGGACTGGTTCGAGACCGATGACGACGTACCCTTCATGATGCAGGTCTTCCGGATCCGTGCGGAGAAACGGGCGGAAATCCCGGCGGTGACCCATGTCGACGGAACCGGACGCCTCCAGACCGTCACCTGGGCCGGCAACCCGCGCTACGCCCGTCTGATAGAGGCCTTCCGCGACCTCACCGGCGTGCCGATCGTGCTCAACACCAGCTTCAACGAGAATGAGCCGGTCGTCTGCAAGCCCGAGGAAGCGATCGACTGCTTCCTGCGGACCAAAATGGATGTCCTCGTCCTGGGGGATACGTTCATCGAACGATGATCCCGCGGGCAGTTGGTGTAGGATCGCGAAAATCGGAGGATCGAGACGGTGCGGGTGTTGGTTACGGGCGGCGCGGGATACATCGGCTCGCATACATGCAAGGCCCTCGCCGAAGCAGGGCACACGCCCATCGTCTACGACAACCTGCGCACGGGCCATGCCTGGGCGGTGAAGTGGGGCCCGCTCGAGTACGGCGACATCAACGATCTCGCCGGCCTGTCCGATGCGATGCGCCGCCATCGTCCCGATGCCGTGATCAACTTCGCAGCCCTTGCCTATGTGGGCGAGTCGGTGACACGGCCTGATTTCTACTATCAGACCAATGTGGGGGGAATGAATACGCTGCTGCAGGCGATGCGCTTTCACGATGTGAATGCAATCGTCCTCTCGAGCAGTTGCGCGACCTATGGCGTGCCGGCGCGCGTTCCCATTGGCGAGGACACGCCGCAGAATCCGATCAATCCCTACGGCCGGTCCAAGCGCATGGCCGAGGAAATCATGTGCGATGTCTGTGCTGCCTACGGGCTGGGCGGGATCGCGCTGCGCTATTTCAATGCGGCCGGCGCCGATGCCGATGGCGAGCTCGGCGAGGAGCACGAGCCCGAAACCCATCTCATCCCCCTGGTGCTGCAGGTCGCCGCCGGCCAGCGCGACCATGTCTCCATTTTCGGAACCGACTACGACACGCCCGACGGCACCTGCATCCGCGACTATGTCCACGTCACCGATCTGGCGTCGGCCCATGTCGCGGCACTGTCGAAATGCCAGCCGGGCGGACTTTCGGCCTTCAACCTGGGGACAGGGCACGGGTCGAGCATCGCCGAAGTCGTCGCCTGCGCGCGCGCCGTGACCGGCAAGACCATCGTCGCTCAGGAGGGGCCGCGCCGTCCGGGCGATCCGCCTGCCCTCGTCGCGGATGCGGCGCGGGCGCGGGAAGTCCTGGGGTGGAACCCTGCTCATTCCGATCTCGAGAAAGTCATCGCGGATGCGTGGGCCTGGATGACGATCCACCGGGCGCGTGTGCCAGCCGGAGGCTGACTGGAGCATCGCATGGGACTTCAGGACGACATCACCCCGCTGCTGATCACCTTCGACGAGATACAGAACATCGCCCGCACCCTCGGCCGATTGGGCTGGGCGAAGCGGATCGTGGTGGTCGACAGCGGCAGCACCGATGGCACGCTGGAGTTTCTCGCAAGGGATTCGCGCGTCGAGGTTCATCATCGCCCGTTCGACAGCTTCGCCGAGCAATGCAACTTCGGGCTCTCCCTGATCCGCACCGAGTGGGTTCTGTCGCTGGATGCGGACTACGAACTGAGCGACGAACTGACGGCCGAACTCGCGGCTCTTCGGCCGGCGACCGACGAGGCGGGCTTTCGCGCCCGCTTCATCTACCGCATTCACGGCCGGCCGTTGCGTGGGACTCTCTATCCGCCAAGGACGGTGCTCTACCGCGTCCGGGGCGCGCGCTACGACAACGAAGGCCATGGCCATCGGGTCAGGGTTCAAGGAAAGGTGTCGACGCTGGGCGGGGTCATCTTCCACGACGACCGCAAGCCGCTGGTGCGTTGGTTCGCCGCCCAATCGAAGTATGCCGCGATCGAAGCGAGCCACCTGCTCAAGGCACAGCCGGCCGAGCTCTCGTTCATTGATCGCGTGCGGCGATGGGGCTGGCCCGCGCCGTTCCTCGTCGTCGCCTACGTCCTGATCGTGAAGCGCGCGCTGCTCGATGGCCGCGCGGGCTGGTTCTACGCCTTTCAGCGTCTTTGTGCGGAGGTCCTGCTGGCCCTCGAACTCCTCGACCGGCGTCTGTCGGCGCGGATGCCTTAGCGCACGTCCGGCGCGCACGGAATCACACTCGTCACTTTCTCCCCCTCACCCAACCTCTCCCCCTCGCGGGGGAGAGGAGTCTGAAAGTTGAGACCCTCATGTTCCTCTCCCCCGTTAGGGGCAGAGGCTAGGTGAGGGGGTGACGCGACCTCCACGACCTGTGGAGGTGCGATGTCCATCGGAACGGCGGACAAGTCTTTGGCCGCACTCGCTTCTTCAGCCTCAACCGGTGCCGCCGGATGCGCGGCAGGCGCGTGCATTTTCGGAGTGGGCTTTTTCGCCTCGATCTCCATCTCCTTCAGCCGGATCTCGTGCGCGCGCTGCAACAGGCGTTCCTCGCGCGCCTCGGCGCGGGCGCGCTGGGCGTCTTCCAGCTTCAGCAGGAACATCAGCGCCCGGTCGTCGTGGATCACCTGCTCGCCGATCTGCTTGCCTTTGAAGAAATACGGCCGCGTCCGCGGCTCGCCCGCGCGCAGTTTCAGGTCATCGGCCTTCTCCCGAAAACGCTCGGCCAGGATCGCGTCGCAACGCGCGCGGAAGGCCTCGAACTTGGCCCGCCAGCGCCGCACCGTGCTCTCGTCGACGCCGATGCGGGCCGCGGCCTCGCGATAGCTGCCGCAGCGCTTGAACTGATTGAGGAAGCGCACCCGCTGGCGCCAGCCGCGCTGGGCCGGCATGGCCCGCTTGGGCGACGGCGGATCGAGCAACGCCCGCTCGATCGACTTCGGCGCCGCCTCGATGCGCGCCGCACTCTGCCGCGCCTCCTCGGCTTCGCGCGCCCCGCGGGTTTCCTCGCGGGCCTTGGCCTCCAGCTCGGCCAGGCTCATGCCGCGCATATGCGCGGGCGGGTGAAATCCATCGCCGTTGATCCGCTTGTAGTAGGCGGCTTCGCTCCAGCTCAGGCCTCCTGTCGGCGACGCCTCGTGGGTTGCAATAGGGGC
>CANJHI010000088.1 GCA_947474005.1 Alphaproteobacteria bacterium
CCATGCTGGCGCGCGGCGATATCGACGCCTATGTCGGCGCCGAGCCTGGCCCTGCCCTCTCCATCACCTCAGGTGTCGGCCAGCTCGTCGAATACCCCTACGGCACGGCAATGGGCGGCCTCAATATGATCTTCGGCACCAACGAGGAGACGATAGCCAAGGACCCTGACCTCGTGCGCACGATGCTGAAAATCCATCGCCAGGCGGTGGAGTTCATGACGGCCAACAAGTCGGCGGTGGTCGACATGACGGTGCAGAAGCTCGGCGCCAACCGCGCCGCCGTCGAGCAGGCGCTGGGCGCCAACAACGTCGAGTATGTCTGGAAGCTGGACGACAAGGTGCAGGGCCAGGCCAAGACCTATGCCCAGCACATGCTGGAGCTGAAGCAGATCCGCGCCCTGCCCAAGTTCGAGACCTTCCTCAATCCGAAGTTCTCAAACGAAATCGCCAGCTAGGCGACAGGCCGCCATGGCCATCGTCGAGACAGGACCTATACCGACGGCGACTGAAGAAACCGCCGCACCGAAAGCGGCGCGCTCGACATGGATGCGGCTGAAGCCCGCCGTACTGGCGCTGATCGTACCGCTGCTGCTGCTGGCGTTCTGGCAGATGGCGACGACACTGCAGTGGACTCGTCTGATCCCGACGCCCTATGCCGTCGCCGAGTGCATGGTTGATTTTGCCGTGGGCGGCATCTTCGACGATGCCTATTCGGCAACGCTCGTCACCCATCTCCTGGCATCGATGAGCCGCGTCTACGGCGGTTTCGCCCTGGCCGCTCTCTTCGCCCTGCCGATCGGCCTGATGATCGGCCGCATGCCGTGGGCGCGCATGCTGCTCGATCCGTTCCTGCAAGTGATGCGCCCGATTCCCGTGACGGCCTGGCTGCCGCTATCGATGATCCTGTTCCGCGACGCCCGCTCGGACGATCTGAAGCGCGCGGGCTCGCCCGCGACAAAGCGGAACGAGCCGGCCGGAACGCTGAACCAGGCGACGAACGGCGCGCCGCTGGTGCCGCGGCAGGTCGTGCAATGGCAGGCTGTCCTCTGCTGCGGGCTCGCCGCCGTCTCGTACCGGACGGCGCCGCAATAACATCCACCCTTCAGCATCAGGACCTCCCCTGGATCACTTCCCGCAGTAGGCCTCGATCCGATAACCATCGGGATCGATGACGAAGGCGGCGTAGTAATTCGGGCTGTAGTCGGCCCGCACGCTGGGCTTGCCGTTGTCCGAACCGCCAGCCTTGAGCGCGGCCGCATGGAAAGCGTCGACTGCTTTGCGGTCCTTGGCGACGAAGCAAAAGTGCAGGCCCGACTCCATGTCGGCCTTCACGGGCTTCTTGGTGGCGCCCAGCCACAAGGCAACAGCCTTGTCGCCGTAGCCCAGCGAGCCCTCGCCGTCGCTCAGCCGCGTGTAACCAAGCGACCCGAGCGCCGCGTCGTAGAATTTTCCCGCCCGCTTGATGTCGCTGACGCCGATTGAAACGTGGTCGAACATGGTCGGATCCTTTCTTAACTATATAACTGGTTATATGGTTAATATCAGGCATCAGCCTTGTCAACCGCTCAACCGGTTACTAAGTCTGACAAATGAATCGCCCCGACCTCTGCTTGGAATTCGTCAATACGCGCTATTGGCGGGGCCAGGCGGCGCCGACCGAGACCCTGACGGCGCCGGAGGAGCTGGCGGCCTGGGTGGCCGCCAATGGCGGGCCGAAATCGGTCAAGCCGACGACATCCAAGGAGTTCGACCGCGCTATCGAGTTGCGCGAGAGCCTGCATCGCCTGTTCGATGCCCAGGCGCAGGACAAGACTCCCGCCGGACGCGATCTCGAGGCGTTGAACTCCGCTTTATCGGCAGCACCTGCGCGCACGACCCTCCGGCGCGAACGCGGCGGCTACGGCTGGGATGTCGACGTGAAATCGGGAACGGCGCTCGCCCTGCTGGCGCCGGTCCTGTGGACGGCGGGCGATCTGCTGGCGGGCCCCCGGCTCGACCGCGTGCGCCGCTGCGCCAATCCCGAATGCGGCTGGCTGTTCCTCGACGACAGCCGCGCCGGCAAACGGCGCTGGTGTTCCATGCAAAGCTGCGGCAACCGCGCCAAGGCGCGGCGGCACTACCACAAGAGCCGCGAGGAATAGCGGACAGCAAAAGGGGGCCGTGTAGGGCCCCCTTCTCATAACTACTGCGCGGGCTCTCGCGCCTTTGAAGGCGCTGCCGCCCGCCGGCGCGTGTGAACGCGCTTTAGCGCAAGATACTCTGCAGCTTCATGGCGACGCCCATGTCGCCTTCGATCTTGAGCTTGCCCGTCATGAAAGCCGTCATGCCGTCGAGCTTGCCGCCGATCAGGTCGGAGAAGTCGCTGAAATCCATCTTGATGGTGCAGTCCGCGGCCTTGTCGTCGTTGGTGATGGCGGGCGGGGTCTGGTTGCCGTCGATGTGGACAACGCCCTGATCCGTGGCGAACTTCACGGAGTTTCCAAAGGCGGTCTTCTTCGACGCGCCTTCCTGCATCTTTGCGGTGATTTCCTGCAACGTCATGGCTTGCTCCCGGCTTTCGAAGGACTGCCCCGATTACTTGACCTTTACGTAAACGTCAACTACAGCCCGAGCATCGAACCGCACATCACAAGAGGCTTTGATGCACGGGCCGCCGGCCGATAAGAGCCGGAGACAAACGCGGAGGAAACATGTCGTATCGCTCGGTCTTCAAACCGGGACTGTTTGAGGGCCAGACCGTGGTCGTCACCGGCGGCGGCAGCGGAATCGGGCGCTGCACCGCGCATGAGATCGCGGCCTTGGGCGCGCACGTGGTGATCACCGGCCGCAAGCCGGAAAAGCTCGGCGTCGTGAAGGCCGAGATCGAGGCAGCGGGCGGCACCTGCGAGACCCATGCCTTCGACATTCGTGAAGAGGCCCAGGTAAAGGAGGCGGTCGAGAAGATCGTCGCCGCCAACGGCCGCATCGATGGCCTGTTCAACAATGCCGGCGGCCAGTTCCCCTCGCCCGCCGCCTCGATGAGTGCCAAGGGCTTCGATGTCGTGGTGCGCAACAACCTCACCGGCGGCTTCATCGTCAGCCGCGAAGTCTTCACGCAATCGATGGAGAAGCACGGCGGTTCGATCGTCAACATGGCGGCCGACATGCGCAACGGCTTCCCCAACATGGCCCACACTGGCGCCGCGCGCGCGGGCATGGTGAACCTCTCGATGACGCTCGCCCACGAATGGGCCTATGCCGGCGTGCGCGTGAATGCCGTGTCGCCGGGCTGGATCGCCTCTTCGGGCATGGACACCTACACCGGCGAATTCAAGGAACGCATCCCAAAGCTGAAAGGCTACTGCCCGCTCGGCCGGCTCGGCACCGAAAGTGAAGTGTCGGCCGTGGTGTGCTTCCTGCTGAGCGATGCCTCGGCCTATATCACCGGCACGGAGATTCGAATCGATGGCGGCGTACCGCTCGGCAATCGCTCGATGGACCTCGTAACCACCGACCGCTCCAAATCCTTTAACGGCTTCCATCTCGCCACGACGCCCAAAGTGCTGGGAGGCGAGTAGCCCATGCCGATCCTAGAAAGCCAGATCGACGTCAACAGCGACGAGTTCAAGCGCAACCGCGAGAAGATGCTGGGCTCGATCCAGGAATTCCGCGATGCCGAGGCCGTGGTTCAGGCGGCCACCGAGAAATCGCGCGCCCGCTTCGCCAAGCGCAAGCAGCTGATGCCACGCGAGCGCATCGCGCTGCTGCTCGACCGCGGCGCGCCGTTCCTCGAGCTGATGAGCCTGGCCGGCTACCGGATGTACGACGACAAGGACGGTACGGGCGCGGGCGGCGGGGCGATCGCCGGCATCGGCTATGTGCAGGGCGTGCGCTGCATGGTGTCGGCCTCCAACAGCGCGGTGAAGGGCGGCACCATCTCGCCGTCGGGCCAGCGCAAGGGCCAGCGCATGCAGCAGGTCGTGATGGAGAACAAGCTGCCGCTGGTCTACCTGGTCGAATCTGGCGGCGCCAACCTGATGTATCAGGCCGAGATCTTCATTCCGGGCGGCCGCGGCTTTGCCAACCAGGCACGCATGTCGGCGCGCGGCATTCCGCAGGTCACCGTCGTGCACGGCTCCTCGACCGCGGGCGGCGCGTATCTGCCGGGCCTCTCCGACTACGTCATCATGGTGCGCAACCAGGCCAAGGTGTTTTTGGCCGGCCCGCCGCTTCTGAAGGCCGCGACCGGCGAGATCGCCACCGACGAGGATCTGGGCGGCGCGGAAATGCACGCCACCGTCTCGGGCGTGGCCGAATGGATGGCCGAGAACGACGCCGACGGCATCCGCATGGCGCGCGAGGTGATCGCGAGCTGGCGCTGGAACGACAGGCTGCCGCCCGCCAAGGGCAGGGCCTTCAAGGAGCCGCTCTACGACATCGGCGAGCTGGGCGGGGTCGTGCCGCCCTCGCACAAGGATCCCTACGACGTGCGCGAGGTGATCGCGCGTCTCGTCGACGGCTCGGACTTCCTCGAGTTCAAGGGCCTCTACGACCAGCAGACGATCTGCGGCTGGGCCGAGATCGAAGGCGAACCGGTGGCCTTCATCGGCAACAACGGGCCGATCACCACCAAGGGCTCGGTCAAGGCCGCGCAATTCATCCAGCTCTGCTGCCAGCAGGGCACGCCGATCGTCTACCTGCAGAACACCACCGGCTATATGGTGGGCACCGAGGCCGAGCGCGGCGGCATCGTCAAGCACGGCTCCAAGATGATCCAGGCGGTGGCCAACGCCACGGTGCCTCAGATCACGGTCGTGATCGGCGGCAGCTTCGGCGCCGGCAACTACGGCATGTGCGGCCGTTCCTACGATCCGCGCTTCATCTTCGCCTGGCCCAACAGCCGCACTGCGGTGATGGGCGGCGAGCAGGCGGCCGGCGTGATGAAGACGGTGACCGAGCAAAAGTTCCTGCGCGAGGGCAAGGAGCCGCCGGCCGAGCAGATCGACAAGATGTTCAAGGGCATCGTCGACCAGTTCGAGCGCGAATCGACGGCGCTCTATGGCACGGCGCATCTGTGGGACGACGGCATCATCGATCCGCGCGATACGCGCCGCGTGCTGGCCTTCACGCTGTCGATCGCCCGCGAGTCGATCGTGCGGCCGCTCAATCCGACCACCTTCGGCGTTGCAAGGATGTAGACAGATGAAGTTCACGCCCGAACATCAGGCGCTGCGGCAGACCTGGAAGACGCTGATCGAGCGCGAGGTCAATCCCTACGTCGACCAATGGGAGGCCGAGGGCCAGTTCCCCGCCCACGAGCTGTTCAAGAAGATGGGCAATGCCGGTCTGCTGGGCGTGGACAAGCCGGTGCGGTTCGGCGGCTCGGGCCTCGATTTCTCCTACGCCATGATGTGCGCCGAATCGCTCGGGCTGGTGAACGGCGGCTCGATCCCGATGGCGACCGGCGTGCAGATCTCGATGGCGACCCCGGCCCTCGCCCGCTACGGCAGCGACGAGCTGCGCCAGGAGTACTTGGCGCCCGCGATCAGCGGTGACTACGTGGCCTGCCTCGGCGTGTCGGAGACGGGTGCCGGTTCCGACGTCGCCTCGATCAAGACCACGGCCAACCGAGTCGGCGGCGACTGGGTGATCAACGGTGGCAAGATGTGGACCACCAACGGCGCCCAGGCCGACTGGATGTGCCTGCTCGCCAACACCGGCGATGGCCAGGCACACAAGAACAAGTCGCTGATCATCGTGCCGATGAAGACCAAGGGCATCACCGTCGCCAAGAAACTCAACAAGCTCGGCATGCGCGCCTCCGATACGGTGCAGACCTTCTTCGACAATGTGAAGGTGCCGGTGCGCAACACGATCGGCCAGCCGGGCTCGGGATTCATCTACCAGATGCAGCAATTCCAGGAAGAGCGGCTGTGGGCGGGCGCCGGGTCGCTCATGACCTGCGAGCGGCTGATCAACGCCACCATCGACTATACGCGCGAGCGCAAGGTGTTCGGCAAGCCGCTGCTCGACAACCAGGTCGTCCATTTCCGCCTGGCCGAACTCAAGAGCGAGGTCGAGGCGCTGCGCTCCATCGTCTACCGCGCCTGCGAGGACTATCTCGCCGGCAAGGACGTCACCATGCTGGCCTCGATGGGCAAGCTGAAGGCCGGACGGCTCCGCCGCGAGGTCTCCGACGCCTGCCTGCAGTACTGGGGCGGCGCCGGCTACCTCTGGGACAATCCCGTCGCCCGCGGCTATCGCGACGGCCGGCTGGGCTCGATCGGCGGCGGCGCCGACGAGGTCATGCTGCAGATCATTTCGAAGCTGATGGGCACGCTGCCCCGTCTCGGGAATCGTTAAATGCAATTCACCCAGGAACACGACGAAATCCGCCGCACCCTGCGCAGCATCATCGACAAAGACATCAATCCCCATGTCGACAAGTGGGAAGAAGACGGCATCTTCCCCGCCCACGAGGTCTTCAAGAAGCTGGGCAATGCCGGCCTGCTCGGCATCAACAAGCCGACGGAATATGGCGGCATGGGGCTCGACTATTCCTACGCCATGGTGATGGCCGAGGAGCTGGGTCACATCAACTGCGGCTCGGTGCCGATGGCGATCGGCGTGCAGACCGACATGGCGACACCGGCGCTCGCCCGCTACGGCAGCGACGCGCTGCGCAAGGAATTCCTCGCACCTTCGATCAGTGGCGATTACGTGGCCTGCCTCGGCGTCTCCGAAGTGGGCGCCGGCTCCGACGTCGCCTCGATCAAGACCACGGCCCGCAAGGTCGGCGGCGACTGGGTGATCAACGGCGGCAAGATGTGGACGACCAACGGCACCCAGGCCGACTGGATGTGCCTGCTCGCCGGCACCGGCGACGGCCCGGCGCACAAGAACAAGTCGCTGATCTGCCTGCCGATGAAGACCAAGGGCGTCGAGGTCGTGAAGAAGCTCGACAAGCTCGGCATGCGCAGCTCCGACACCGCGCAGATCTTCCTCGACGAGGTGAAGGTGCCGGCGCGCAATCTGATCGGCCAGGAAGGCATGGGCTTCGTCTACCAGATGCAGCAGTTCCAGGAGGAGCGGCTGTGGGGCGCGATCAGTTCCGTGGTCGGCATGGGCCGCCTGATCGACCAGACGGCGGAATACACCCGCGAGCGCAAGGTGTTCGGCCGGCCGCTGCTCGACAACCAGGTGATCCATTTCAAGCTGGCCGAACTCAGCACCGAGGTCGAGCTGGTGCGCTCGCTCTGCTATCGCGCCTGCGAGGAATATCTCGACGGCACCGATGTGACGATGCTGGCGTCGATGGCCAAGCTCAAGGCCGGCCGCATGGTCCGTCTCGTGACCGACGGCTGCCTGCAGTACTGGGGCGGCGCGGGATATCTGTGGGACAATCCCGTGGCGCGCGCCTTCCGCGATTCGCGCCTGGCCTCGATCGGCGGCGGCGCCGACGAGGTCATGCTGCAGATCATTTCGAAGCACATGGGCACGCTGCCGCGGCTCGAGAACCGCTGAGGACCAGATGGCCGATTTTGCCGACAAGTACCAGACCCTGCTGCTGCACCGCGAGCGCTCGCGTCTGCACGTGACCTTGAACCGTCCCGAGGTGAAGAACGCCCTCAACCCGACGCTGATCGGCGAATTGCGTGCCGTCTTCGAGATCCTGCGGGATCGCCGCGACATCAAGGTCGTGATCCTGCGCGGCGCCGGTGGCACCTTCTGTGCCGGCGCCGATCTCAAGAGCATGGAGCAGAGTTTCACCGACAAGCCCAAGCCCGGCGAAAAGGACCCGATCGCGGTCTGGAACCGCGGCTTCGGCACCTTCCTGGAGATGGTCAACACCAGCCCGCAGGTTGTGGTGGCGGCGGTCGAGGGCTACGCCATCGCCGGCGGCTTCGGCATCCTCTGCGTCTCCGACGTGGCGATCTGCACCGAGGACGCGGGCTTCGCCATGAGCGAGACGGCGATCGGCATCGTGCCGGCCCAGATCGCACCCTTCGTGGCGGCTCGAATCGGCGTGCCGCAGACCCGCCATCTCACGCTGACGGCGGCGCGCTTCAAGGGCGCAGAAGCTTTGCGCCTCGGCATCGCCCACTACCTCGTGGCCGATTCGGTGGCCCTCGACGCCAAGCTGGAAGAGTTGCTGAAGCAGATCGACCGCTGCGCGCCGATCGCCAATGCGCTCACCAAGCAGGTGGTGATGAGGGTCGGCACCGAGCCGCTGTCCCAGGTGCTCGATTTCGCCGCCGACAAGTTTGCCGAGGCGCGGCGCGGACCAGAGGCGTCGGAAGGCCTGCGCGCCTTTGCCGAGAAGCGGCCGCCGCGCTGGGCCGTCGAATGACCGGCTTTGCCAAGATCCTGATCGCGAACCGAGGCGAGATCGCAGTCCGCATCCACAAGACGGCCTGGGACATGGGCTACCGCACCGTCGCGGTCTATTCCGACGCCGACAAGGAGGCGCTGCACGTCTCGACATGCAGCGAGGCGGTCCGCATCGGGCCAGCGCCGGTCGGCGAGAGCTATCTCAGCATCGACCGCATCCTCGAAGCCGCCCACAAGTCCGGCGCCGATGCGGTCCATCCGGGCTATGGTTTCCTCTCCGAAAACGCCGAGTTCGCGACGGCCTGTGAGAACGCCGGGCTCGTCTTCATCGGGCCGACGCCTGCCGCGATCGCTGCCATGGGCAACAAGGCCGCTGCCAAGCGTCGCATGATCGATGCCGGCGTGCCTTGTGTGCCAGGCTACCAGGGCGCCGACCAGAGCGACGCCAACCTCGAGAAGGAAGCCCGCAAGATCGGCCTGCCCGTGATGGTGAAGGCCGCATCGGGTGGCGGTGGACGTGGCATGCGCCTGGTCGAGCGCGACGGCGATCTCCTGGAAGCAATACGTACTGCGCGTGCGGAGGCCGAGAGCGCCTTCGGTTCGGGCGAGCTGATCCTCGAGAAGGCCGTGGTCGATGCGCGCCATGTCGAGATCCAGGTCTTTGCCGATACGCATGGCAATGTGATCCATATGGGCGAGCGCGACTGCTCGGTGCAGCGCCGCCATCAGAAAGTGATCGAGGAGGCGCCCTCGCCCGCCGTCGATGCCGGCCTGCGTGAACGTATGGGCGCAGCGTCTGTCGCGGCCGCCATGGCCATTGGCTATCGCGGCGCCGGCACGGTCGAATTCCTGCTGGGCAATGACGGCGCCTTCTATTTCCTCGAGATGAACACGCGCCTCCAGGTCGAGCATCCGGTGACCGAGGAGATCGCCGGCCTCGACCTCGTCGAATGGCAGCTGCGCGTCGCGCGCGGCGAAAGGCTGCCGCTCACCCAGGAGCAGGTGAGGTTCAAGGGCCATGCCATCGAGGTCCGCCTTTACGCCGAGGACCCTTACAACGACTTCCTGCCGCAGGCCGGCCGCGTCGATGTCTGGCAGCCGGCCTTCGGTGCGGGCGTGCGCTTCGACTATGGCGTGACGAATGGCTCGACGATCTCGCCCTTCTACGATCCGATGATCGCCAAGGTGATCGCCCACGGCGCCACCCGCGAGGAAGCCCGCGCGCGGCTGGTGCGCGCGCTCCGCGAGACCGTGATCCTGGGCCCCACCACCAACCGGCATTTCCTGATCCGCCTGCTGGAGCATCCCGACTTCGCCGCCGGTAAGGCCACGACGGCTTTCCTCACGAAGCACGCATTTCCCGCCCCGACGATCGGCGACGCTCATTGGACCGCGGCCGCGCGACTGCTGTGGCGCGCATCGGCGGAGCGCTTTCCGGTGCCGCTGCGTGGCTGGCGCAACTCCAATCCGGAACCGACGCCGATCCGGTTGGCGGCGGGTGGCATGGAGCGATTGCTGCACGTCATGAATGGCGAAGGCCCCGAAGCGCCCTTCCATATCGACGGTGACGACATCGTGGTCGACATGGACACGCTCACCGTGCGCTTCACCGACAGGACCTATGCCCCACCCGCGACGGCGGCGGCCGGCAGCGACGGCAAGCTGCGCGCACCGATGGACGGCCGGATCGTCGCCATAAAAGTAGCGCCCGGAGACACCGTCGCGCGCGGCCAGACGCTGGTCGTGCTGGAGGCCATGAAGATCCAGCACCAGCTAAAAGCCGTCCACGACGCCACGGTGGAATCGGTTTCCGTGCAGGAGGGCCAGCAAGTCGCGAACCGTGCCGTGCTCGTCACGATGGCCACCAATGCCCCTGCACATTGAGGGCGTCTGCCACAACTACGGCCCCGTCGCCGCCCTCGACACGATCGACCTCGACATCGCCGACGGCGAAACTGTCGCCCTGATCGGCCCCTCGGGCTGCGGCAAGTCCACCCTGCTCGGCATCATCGGCGGGCTACTGGAACCCACCGCGGGGCGGGTGAGCCTGTCAGGCCCGCCGCCGGCCGATTCGCTAAACCCTTTCACCTACATCTTCCAGGATTTCGCCCTGCTGCCCTGGCGCAGCGTGGCGGCCAACGTGGCCCTGGCACTCGAACACCGTGGGCTGGGTGCCGCGGAATGCCGGGAGCGGATGGCGGCGGCGCTCGCCCTCACCGGTCTCACCGAATTTGCCGCCGCATACCCCAAGCAACTCTCCGGCGGCATGCGCCAACGCGTCGGCATCGCCCGCGCGCTGGTCGTGCGGCCGGCGGTGCTGCTGCTCGACGAGCCGCTGTCGGCGCTCGATGCCCAGACGCGCGAACTGCTGATGGAGGACCTGCTGGCGATCTGGGCGCGCGAGAAGAGCACGCGCGTCTACGTCACCCACAATCTCGAGGAAGCCGCGCGCCTCGCCGACCGCGTCGTGGTGCTGTCGCGCCGGCCAGGCCGTATCCGCGAGGTGCTCCGGATCGACGTACCGGTCGCCGAGCGTGGCCGGCCCGAGCACGCCGCGTTGCTGATCGATGTGCATCGCCGGCTGTGGGCGCTGATCCGCGACGAGGCCGCCACCGCCGAGCGCGAGATCCTGAATGTCTGAAAGACGCCCCATCCCCTTCCGCGGCGGCGGCTTCGCCCCGACACCGCGCCGCGTCGTGCCATGGATCGTGTTCGCCGTGCTGATCGGCCTGTGGCAGGCAGCCTCGAGTAGCGGCGTGCTGCCGCCGCTGTTCCTGCCCAGCCCGGCCGCCATCGTGCGCGCGCTCCACGACCTGTGGCTCGACGGCACGCTGATGGAGCACGTGACGGCGTCGCTGAAGCGCATCGTCCCGGGCTGGATCATCGGCACCGCCGCCGGCCTCGCCATCGGACTCTCCATGGGCATATTCTCGTCGGCGCGCGCGGCCGGCCTGCCGATCGTGTCGGCACTGTTCCCGATCCCCAAGATCGCGCTGCTGCCGGTGCTGATCCTGTGGCTGGGCATCGGCGAGCCATCCAAGGTCGCCACCATCGCGCTGGGCGTGTTCTTCCCCACCGTTATTTCCGCCTACACCGCCTGCGATTCGGTACCGCGCAATCTCATCCGCATGGGCCAGAGCTTCGGCCTGCCGGCGCGCGACATCGTGGCCAAGATCGTGCTGCCGGGCGCCATGCCCGGCATTCTCGCGGGCTTCCGCATCTCGGCGTCGGTGGCGCTGCTGCTGGTCGTGGCGGCCGAGATGATCGGCGCCCAGCAGGGCATCGGCGCCTTCGTGCTGACCGCCGGCAACCTGATGCAGACCGACCAGCTTCTGGCCGGCGTGGTCATGCTGTCGATCCTCGGCCTGCTGATCTCCTGGGGCCTGGGCGCCATCGAGCGCTCCGTGCTGCGATGGCGTTGATCCTCCCGCCCGGCTAGTCTCCTGCCAACAAGAGTTAGAGTTCAGGGAGAAATTATCATGCTGCGCAGAACCGCGCTTATCCTTCTCGGCGTTGCGGCCGCCGGACCCGCCTTCGCCCAGGCCTACCCCAGCAAGCCGATCACCATGATCGTGCCCTTCGCGGCCGGCGGCCCGACCGACGTGATGGCGCGTATCGTCGGCGAGCGCATGAGCAAGGAACTCAGCCAGCAGATCATCATCGACAACGTCGCCGGCGCCGCGGGCACGATCGCCATGGGCAAGCTCGCCCGCTCAACGCCGGACGGCTATACGATCGGCATCGGCCATCTCGGCACCAACGTGGTGAATGGTTCCATCTACAAGAACCTGAACTACGACCTGCAGAACGATCTGGCGCCGATCGCGCGGCTGCCGTCCAATCCCCTTCTGGTCGTGACCTCCAACCAGATCCCGGCCAAGGATCTCAAGGAGCTGGTCGCCTACCTGAAGGCCAACGCCGACAAGATCTCGGGCGGCACCGCCGGCATGGGTTCGGGTTCGCACATCGGCGTGCTCGCCTTCTTTGCCGCCACCGGCACCAACTACCAGCTCGTGCCCTATCGCGGCACGGGTCCGGCCGTGCAGGACCTGATCGCCAACCAGATCCAGATCATGATCGACCAGTCCTCGAACTCGCTGCCGCATATCCGCGCCGGCAAGCTCAAGGTCTATGCCGTGACCGCCAAGGAGCGCAACGCCGCCGCCCCCGACGTGCCGACGACGGCCGAGGCGGGCTTCCCCGGCATCGAGGTCGCGATCTGGCATGGGCTGTGGGCGCCCAAGGGTACGCCGCCGGAGATCATCGCCAAACTGAATGCCGCCGCCATCGTGGCGCTGAGGGACCCGGAAATCCGCCGCAAGCTGGAAGATCTCGGCCAGGACATCCCGACGCCGGAGCAGATGGCACCCGCCGCCTTCACCGCCTATCAGAAGGCCGAGGTCGCCAAATGGACGCCGATCATCGAGAAGGCCGGCGTGAAGATCGAGTGATCGCTCAGTCCCTGTAGTTGGGTGGCACCGGACAGGGTGGCAGAAGTTTCTCCAGCACCTTGGCCACGCCCAGCAGCTTCGCCTCGCCCCAACGCTTGCCGGTGAGCTGCAGGCCGATCGGCAAGCCGTCGCGCGAGAAGCCGCAGGGCAGCACGATCGATGGCTGGCCGGTCAGGTTGGCGAGATAGTTGTACGACGTGCCGGCGAAGAAATACGGATGGTCGACGCCGTCGATGCGGAGCGGCTCGCTCTGCTTCTGGCGAATGAAGGCCGCATCCGGCATCACCGGCATCAGCCAGGCGTCGTAGTCGTCGAGAAATTGCTCGCATTGCCGGATCACCCGGTCGCGGCGGTCGAGGACGGCGAAGAATTCAGCCATGTCGAGCCGGGCGGCACGCGCGACCGAGCGGGTGGTGGGGTCCGCGGAGTCGGGCCGGGCGAAAAACCGCTCGCGCTCCGCCAGGGGCTGAAGGGCGCGGACCTCGTACTGAAGGAGGTCGGACCAGTCGTCCCAGCTCTGCTGCCAGTCGAAGGCAGCGGGTTCGGCGCGCTTTACCTTGGCGCCAGCCTTACCCAGCAGGTGGGCGGTGGCCTGGACGACAGCGGCGGTATCGGCCGAAACACGGACCAGCGGATTGCTGTCGAGAACCGCGATGCGCAGGTCCTTCGGTTTGAAGACCGGCGTGGGACCGAGCGGCACCGGTGCTGCCTCGGCCTCGTTGCCGTCGGGGCCGGCGATGATCCGGAGCGCCGTTTCGAGATCAGCGACCGAGCGTGCCAGGGGCCCAAAGACACCCATGTAGCGGACCGTCCGCGTCTGCCCCGGCAGGTCGGGGACGTGCCCGCGGCCGGGAACCCGCCATTCGCTGGGCTTCAGGGAAAAGATGCCGTTGTAATGCGCGGGATTGCGCACCGAGCCGCCGATGTCGCTGCCGATTTCCAGCGGCGACAGGCGCGCCGCCACCGCAACGCCGCCGCCGCCGGTCGAACCACCGGCCGTGCGCTGCGCATCCCAGGCGTTCTTGGTCGTCCCGAACAACGGGCTGTCGGTCTGAAAATCCATGCAGAGCTCAGGCACATTGGTCTTGCCCAGGATGACGGCGCCGGCCGCCCGCAGCCGCGCCACCAGGCTTGCATCCGACTTGGCCTTGTTGTCCTTGAGCGGCGGATGGCTCGAGGTGGTGGCGAGGCCCGCCACGTTGAAGGCCTCCTTGATGGTGATCGGCACGCCGTGCAGCGGCCCGAGCCTGGCCCCCTTCTTGCCGCCGCTCTTGGCACGGCTCTGGGCAAGGGCGCGGTCCGCCGCCCGCGCGGCCTTCATCGCGCCGGCCCGATCGACGACCACCAAAGCATTGATGGGGCCATTGACCCTAGCGATCCGCTGCAGGTGCGCCTCGGTCGCCTCGACTGAACTCAGCCGCCCGTTTCGTATGGCGCGTCCAAGGCCGCTGGCGGTCTCGAAACACGGGTCCATGCATGCCTCCCCTGCATGGTGCCGAGACTAGTCGCCTCTCTCACACCCGGCTATAGAGCCCAAGGAATTCTTGGGGACGCCATGAGCCTAGCTAACAAAACGTTGTTCATCACCGGCGCCAGCCGCGGCATCGGCCTTGCCATCGCCCTGCGCGCCGCACGCGACGGCGCCAATGTCACCATCGCCGCCAAGACGGTGAAACCCGATCCGCGCCTCGCCGGCACGATCTTCACCGCCGCCGAGGAAATCGAGAAGGCCGGCGGCAAAGCGCTGCCGATCGCCTGCGACATCCGCGACGAGCAGAGCGTCGACACGGCCGTCGCCGAGACCGTGGCGAAGTTCGGCGGTATCGACATCCTGGTGAACAACGCCAGCGCCATCAGCCTCACCGGCACGCTCGCCACGCCGATCAAGCGCTACGACCTGATGCACCAGATCAACGGCCGCGGCACCTACCTCGTCTCGCAGAAGTGCATCCCGCATCTCATGAAGGCCGCCAACCCGCATGTGCTGAACCTCTCGCCACCGCTCGATTTCGACGTCAAATGGTTCGCCAACCATCCAGCCTACACGCTCGCCAAATATTCGATGTCGGTCTACGCTTGGGCAATGGCGGCGGAATTCAAGGACAAGGGTATCGCCTTCAATTGCCTGTGGCCGCGCACCGGCATCGCCACCGCCGCTATCCAGAACATCCTGGGCGGCGAGGAAGGCATGAAGCGCTGCCGCAAGCCCGAGATCATGGCCGATGCCGCCCATGCCATCCTGAGCCGGCCATCGCGCCAGACCACCGGCAATTTCTTCATCGACGACGAGGTACTGGCGGCCGAGGGTGTCACCGATTTCGACCAGTACGCCGTCTCGCCGGGCACGCCATTGATGCCCGACTTCTTCGTGCCCGCACCGGGTGCGCGCACCGTCGTCGGCCGAGGCTAGCCGCGCTCATGGCGACGTTCATGCTGGTCCACGGCGCCTGTACGGGCGGCTGGTGCTGGGAAAAGGTCGTGCCGCTCCTCGAAGCCGGTGGCCACAAGGTCTGTGCGCCCGATCTGCCGGGGCTGGGCAGGGACGTAACACCGCCCGCCAATGTCACCCTCGCCGACAACGTCGAGAAGCTGGCTCGCCTGCTCGACAAGATGGACGAGCCAGTCATCCTGGTCGGCCATTCCCTGGGCGGCATCACCATCAGCCAGGTGGCCGAGGCCAGGCGGCGCAAGCTCAAGGCACTGGTCTATCTCTGCGCCCTGATGCCGACCTCCGGCAAAACCGGCAAGGACATGACTTCTCTCGAACCGGACACGATGTTCCGCCTCTCGCGTCAGGTAAGCCCCGATGGCACGACCTACAGCTTCTCCCGCGACAAGCTTCCAAGCCTGTTCTACGCCGACGTCTCACCGGAAGACCGCTACCGCGCCATGGAGCGCCTGCGTCCGCAGCCTCTCTCCATCTCGACGACGCCGGTGACATTGACCGAGGAACGCTTCGGCTCGGTACCGCGTTGGTACATCGAGTGCACGCACGACAATGCCATCCGCATCAACCTGCAGCGGCAGATGGTGAAGATGACCCCGTGCAAGGTCCTGACGATGGAATGCGGCCACTCGCCGTTCTTCAGCAATCCCGAGGAACTGGTCGAGCACCTCGAGACGATCGCGCGGGCTTAGCCGGTCAATCGAAGAACGCCAAGGCGCGGGTCTCGATGCTCTGGCGCGGCTTTGGATTGGCCGGCGACGTCGGGTCATCGAAGGCCGAGTGCAGCGAGAAGCGCGAGCGGCCATCCTTCATCGAGTCGTAGCACTTGATCAGGATCGCCTCGTCGCGGGTCACCTTCGGGAAGTAGTACCAGCGGTGATCGGCGTTGTAGACGCCCTGATAGATCTCGCCGGTGCGGTCAGCGTAGACGAGGTCGCAGACCGCAAGGTCGCGCGGCGCCAGGCTTTCGGAATCGACCAGGCCCAGCGGCGTCATCTCGACGGGTTCGTGCACGATGTTGCGCCAGACATTGAACTCCGCGAAGCGCTTCTCGAGGCGCGCCTCGGCCTCATCCGGCGGCAACAGGTCGCGCACGCGCTGCGGTCCCGATTTTTCCGTGTAGTCGCAATGGACGCTGCGCACCGGTGTCCGCAAGCCGCGCTCGACGGCGCGATCGGCCGTGCGGACGGTGTGATCGAACACCACGACCTTGGCTGCCCCGGTCTCGCGCTTGATCAGAGCCTCGATCTCGGGCTCGTAGGCGGTGCGCACCTCCTCCTTGTCGTAGAAGTCGCGGACAGCGGTGTCATGGTGGGTCAGGATGAAAGCCTGGCGATCGAGCGACAGCTCGGACGTGATTGCACGACCGTCGTGGACGCGCACCGTGAAGTCGCGGTAGTTGCCGACCCGTCGCGGCAGGCCTGTCCCGTGTGGCGGATTGTAGGTCACTGGCTTGACGCTGAGGTCGGCGAGATATTGGACGGATGCCTCGACCCAGGGGGCCGTCGGCGGACGCGTCACGATGGTCGGTTCAAGAGGTCGGACATTCGGCATGGTCGCACCTGTAACTGACATTGCTCCATCTACATCGTACCGGGCATAGCGCGTTCAAGACCCGGAATCCCATGAGAAGACCTCATGTTCCCCCGACGAAACCACCTTCAGCGATAGAGCTTGTCGATGGCAGCGGCACCCAGGCCGACCTTTTCATAGTGGGCCTTGCAGAGCGCAATGTACTGGTGGACGTCGAAGTAGCCGTCCGGCTCGCCCTTTTCATCGAGCCAGACCAGCGGCCCGGTGACGATGAAGAATACCTTCATGGGGTCGGGATGGTCGTAAGCCACCAGCGTGTGGGCCTCGCCCGGCGTTTCGTAGATGAAGTCGCCCTTGGTCGCGATCCAGTCATGCTCGAGATAGCCCCACTTGCCGGAGATCGTGTAGGCGAAGACCTCGTGCGGGTGATAGTGGCGGTTCACCAAGCCCGCCGCCTTGGCCATCAGGATGTCGCACCACTTGTTCTGGCTGGGCGAGATCCACAGCGGCCGCGACGACACGGTCTCGGTGAACGGCACGTAGTAGCGCTCGTCGTCGGTCGCCGCATCGGCGGTATAGATCTCCGGCAAGGCATCGGGCTGGAAGACCTTCTCGATAGGCTTGAGATCGCGCCAGAATTCCATCCCTTCCTCCTTTGTTTTTCTCAGACGTGCATGCCGCCATCGGCCATCACGACGCTGCCCGTTGTGAAGGCGCTCTGCTCGGAGGCGAGGAACAGCACCGTGCGGGCCACCTCGTCAGCTCCACCGTGGCGGCCGAGCGGGATCACCGAATCGAGGAACTTGCCCGCGTCGGTGCCCAGCGCCCGGGTGAGCCCGCTCTCGACGTCGCGCTGGAACGCGTTGTCGATCGGGCCTGGGGCCACGACGTTGACCCTGATGCGACGCGCGGCCACTTCCTTGGCCACGGTGCGCATCAGGCCGATCAACGCATGCTTGGAGGCGGCGTAGGCGGCGATCCCCGGATCGCTGGTGACGCCCACCACGCTCGAGGTCATGACGATGCTGCCACCGTCGCGCATCTGCGGCAGAGCGTACTTGCAGGCGAGGAATGAGCCCTTGAGGTTCACCGCCATCACCTGGTCGAACACGTCCTCGGGATAATCTGTGACAGGACGGATGACGCCACTGACGCCCGCATTGCTGAACAGCACGTCGATTGGGCCCCAGCGGGCGACCGTGGCGCTCACATAGGCAGCCGTGTCCTTGGCATCGGAAACGTCGGCCAGCATCGCGGTGGCGCGTCCCTCGGGCAGCGCCTTCAGCGCGGCGCCCAGAGCATCACGGTCGCGATCGACCAGCATCACGCGCGCGCCCTCCTGCACGAAGAGGCGCACGCTGGCGAGGCCGAGGCTGCCGGCCGCACCGGTGACGATGCAGGTCTTGCCCTCGAGGATGCCCATGCTCACCTCCCGCCGAGATAGGCGCGCTGTACCGCCGGATCGCGGGCGAGGTCGGCCGCCCGGCCACTGCCGACGATCCGGCCATTCTCGATCAGATAGCCACGGTCGGCGATGGCAAGGCTGCGCTTGGCGTTCTGCTCGACCAGCAACACCGAGATGCCGTCGCCGCGGATGCGCTCCAGCGCCCGGAACAGCTCACTGCAGAGCAGCGGCGAGAGGCCGAGCGATGGCTCGTCGAGCAACAGGATGCCCGGCGCCGACATCAGTGCCCGGCCGATCGCCACCATCTGCTGCTCGCCACCGCTCATGGTGCGCACCGTCTGTTCCAGTCGCTCGGCGAGCCGTGGGAACAGTGCCAGCACACGGGCGCGATTTTGCGCCTCACCGGCCCGGGCGCGGCGGGCGAAAGCCCCCAGCAGCAGGTTCTCGCGCACCGTCAGGTCGCCGAAGATGCCGCGGCCCTCGGGCACAAGGGCGAGCCCGGCCTCGACGATGAGGTGGGCCGGCAGGCCGACCAGCTCGCGGCCGTCGAGCATCGCCGTGGCGCCGGCCACCGGCGGCTGCAGACCGGCGATGGCCTTCAGCAGCGAGGATTTGCCGCCGCCGTTGGCCCCCAGGATGACGACGATCTCGGCCTTGCCGACGGCCAACGCAGCGCCATCGACGGCGCGATGCTTGCCGTACTGGACCGAGAGACGGGCGACCTCAAGCATCGCGCCCCTCCCCTGATCCATCATCTCCCAGATAGGCGCGGATCACCTCAGGGTCGGCCAACACCTCCTGCGGCAGGCCGGAGGCGATCAGCCGGCCGGTGTTCATCACCAGGCAGCGGCCACAGAGCGAACGGATCGCGTCCATCACATGCTCGACCAGCAGGATGGTAATGCCCTGCCCGCTCAAGGACCGGATGAGGGCGATACCCTCCTCCAGCTCGGTCGGATTGAGTCCCGCCAGCCACTCGTCGAGCAGCAGCAGCTCGGGCTGCAGGGCGAGCGCGCGGGCAAGTTCCAGCCGCTTCTGGTCGATGTAGGTGAGTTCGCCTGGCAGGGTATCGCGCGCACGGGCGAGCCCGACCCGGTCGAGCAGCGTATCAGCCTCGCTGCGGGCCGCCGCGCCCCAGCTCCGACCGCGGCCGAAAGCGAGACCGGTCAGGACATTGTCGCGGCAGGTGAGCGAGCCGAGCGGCCGCACGAGCTGGAAGGTGCGTGCGACGCCCAGACGCGCGATCTGGTGCGCGGGCTTGCCGGCGATGGCCTGCCCCTTCAGCGCAACGCTGCCGGTGTCGGCCTTGAGAGCGCCCGAGAGCAGGTTCAGGACCGTCGTCTTTCCCGAGCCGTTGGGACCCAGCAGGCCCACGACCTCGCCGGCACCGACCGTGAAGGAAAGCGAATCGACGGCGACCAGGCCGCCGAAGCGGCGCGTCAGGCCCTCGACCTGCAGCAGCGCGCTCATGCCGGCTGCCGCCGCGCGCGCTCGACGGTCTGCTCCACGAGACCCGCGATACCGCGCGGGATGGCATAGACGATCAGGATGAAGACCAACCCGACCATGATGCTGAAATGGTTGGGGAAGCGTGCCAGCAGGAACTCGAAGAGCAGCGCCAGCGGCACGACACCCATCACCGGCCCGTAGAGGCGATGCACGCCGCCCAGCAGCGCCATGATGAGCACGGTGAAGGAGATCACCGGATTGAAGGCGATGGCGGGATCGATGTAGGTCCAGCGCGGCGCCATGATCGCGCCGGTGAGCGTCATGAACACGGTGCTGAGCACGAACAGCGCCACCTTGGCGCGGGTCGTGTCGATGCCGGAGTGCCGCGCCACCACCTCGTCGTCGCCGATGGCGCGCAGTGCGAGGCCGAGCCGGGACCGGCCGATCAGGAAACCTGCCATGAAGACCAGCACGGCGAGCCCGAGGAGCTGCCAGTAGATCTGGGCGGCGGTGATGTCGGTGAAGACGTAGCGGCCGAGCGTGCGGGTCTTGTTGACCTCCCACCAGGTGACGAGCTGGCGGACCAGTTCGGCGAGACCCAGGCTGAAGATCACGAAGTAGACGCCGGAGAGGCGCAAGGTGGCGAGGCCGACGATTGCGGCCACGACGACGCCGAGGCACGTCGCGATTGCCAGCACCGCGACCCAGGGCAGAGACTCGGCAAACACCGCCGTCGTGTAGGCGCCGATGCCGAAGAAGGCGACGGTCGCCAGCGAGACATAGCGCGTCGGCCCGGAGAACAGGCTCCACGCCGTGGCGAGCACCGTGTAGCTCACGATGTTGATGGCCATCGAGAGGCCGTAGTCGCCGAACAGGAACGGCACACACGCGAGAGCGGCGACACCCAGCGCGCAGGCGAGGATAGGCAAGATATCGCGGCCGCTCATCGACCGGCCCGGCCAAGAAGGCCCTGCGGGCGGACCAGCAGGACGACCAGGAAGATCGCGTAGGTCGCGGCCAGTGTCAGGCCGGGATCGACGAAGACGGCGACATAGTTCTCGACGAGGCCCAGGATCAGGCCCGCGATCAGCGCGCCCAGGAGATTGCCGACGCCGCCCATGATCACCACGATCAGGGCTTTCAGGGTGAAGACGACGCCGAGATTGGCGTTGAAAGTCAGGAACATCGAGACCAGAACGCCCGCCGCCGCGACCAGCGCGCCGCCCAGCGCGAAGGCCAGCGCCGAGGCGGTGCGCACGTCGATGGCCACGAGCTGGGCGGCGACGGGATCGACGGCGACCGCGCGTACAGCCGTGCC
>CANJHI010000089.1 GCA_947474005.1 Alphaproteobacteria bacterium
CATCAACTCGCTGCGACAGGTGTTCTAGGCGACCGATCAGGTTGTCCCGGCTTGGAAGTATAGCGTCGGCGATCACACGGCCAGCGTGGGCGGCGGGGTGGAGCGAAGGCTGCCGAGCCTCGCGCCGCTCTCCAGCTCGAATGTTGAGATGACGGATTGCGTGGAGAGACAGCGCGGATTTCTTGAGGCCAAACTTGGCCCCCACCGCAGCCAAGGTTGCACCTTGCGCCAACTCGACCGAGATCTCGGCGCTTCGCGGATGGTGACAGACGCTGCAGGGGCGACCGAGTTGAGCCATGGATTCTGAATACACCATCGCTTCCGAAAAAGATTCTGATTTTCCGGAAACTCACCGAAAGACTGACAGAGGGCCAGGCAGGGGGGAGGGGCCCCTGTCCGTATAGGGGTGGGGGACCTCTACCTACTTGAATGGACCTCATTTGTTTGCTGTCACCACCCTGATTACTTCTCGCGCCGCAGAAGATGATCGAGCCTTGCGCGGCCGGGCCATCACACCGCAAGGCACCGTTGCGACCGGCTGGCCCCGCTTCTACTACGAGCCACAATTAAGGGTGCAACATGGGCGCAACGGCCGACAACCGGCTGCGTCAGGGCAATCATAAAACGCAGGAAAAACAGGCTCAAATCGATGCGCCGCCTACCAATAAATTAGTGACTGGACGTCTCCGGCGCTTCGTTGCAGAAAAGGCGCGCAACTCCCACGCCACTCCCACACTGTTTCCTAAGGGGGAAATCAAATCATGGCCGCTGCGCGGATCAAAGGTGTTCTTTCGCCCGTCGTCACACCCTTCAAGCGCGATCTGTCGCCCGATGTCGGCCGATTCATCGCCCACTGCAAGTGGCTGCTCAGCCAGGATTGCGGGCTTGCCGTGTTCGGTACCAATTCCGAGGCCAATTCGATGTCGGCCGACGAGCGCATGGGCCTGCTCGAAGCCGCCGTCGCGGCCGGCGTGCCGACGGCGCGCATGATGCCGGGCACCGGCGCCTGCTCGATCAACGAAGCCGCCAAGGTGAGCGCGCATGCCACCAAGCTCGGCGTCTCGGGCGTGCTGATGCTGCCGCCCTTCTACTACAAGGGCGTTCCGGAGGAGGGGCTGTTCCGCTTCTTCTCGGAGGTGGTGCAGCGCGTCGGTGACGACCGCCTGCGCGTCTATCTCTATCACATCCCGCCCGTCTCGGCGGTGGCGATCACGCACAAGCTGGTCGAGCGGCTGATGAAGGCCTATCCGCAGCAGATCGCCGGCATGAAGGATTCGTCGGACGACTGGCCGCACACCAAGAGCATGATCGACGCCTTCGCCAAGGACGGCTTCGATGTCTTCTCCGGCAACGAGAAGCCCTTGATCGAGAACATCAAGTCGGGCGGCGCGGGCTGCATCAGCGCCACGGCAAACATCAATCCCGGCAAGATCGCCGAGACCTACAAGAAGTACGCGACACCCGAAGGCGAGAAGCTACAGGCCTGGATCAACGAGGTGCGCGGCGTCATGCAGGGCTACGTGATGATCCCCGGCCTCAAGTACTGCATCGCGCATTACGGCTCCGACGCGGCCTGGGGCCCAGTCCGTCCGCCGCTGGTCGAGATCGACGAGAAGACCGGCAAGGACATGATCGCCAAGCTCGACGCGCTGGGCTTCACCATGCCGGGCCTCAAGCAGGCGATGGCTGTCGCGGCTGAATAAGAGTCATTGCTGGGGGCGCGCCACTGGAGTGGCGCGCCCCCAGCGAAGACGTTGACATCGCCCCGCGCAAAGCCTTATAAAATATGCATGCGCACGACCCTGTCCCAGAACGCTTGGTATTTTACGCCCCTTACATAGGCGGCGCGAAGGGTCATGACTCAACGAAGCCGCCGCATCCCGGCGGCTTCTGTGTTTTTGGAATAGGCCTCCGGGCCGCGGCGGGACCGCAACCGGAGGACGAAATGTCGATCATCGAAGCAGAACTGGACGTGAAGGAACTGCCCCTGCAGCCGCCGTCGATTCGCGTGCGGCTGGCGGGGCCACGTGACTGCGAGGCGCTGTGCGACCTGCTGGACAACCCGGCCGGTGCCCGCGAGCAGGTGCTGACCTGGCTGGAAAGCCCGGGCACGACCCTGCTGGTGGCGCAGAGCGAGCTGGGGATCCTGGGCGTCGCCGTCCTGATCACGCGCATCGTGCCGATGCCCGGCGCCGGCGCGCACAAGATCGTCGAGGTCGACAATCTCGTGGTGCGCGCCGACCTGCGCGGCCGCCGCATTGGCCGGCGCCTGCTGGCCGCCGCCGTCGAATGGTCGCGCCAGCGCCGCGCCGTCCAGGTCGAGGCCATTGTCGGGGACGTCAACCGCGACGGCCGGCGCTTCTACGAGAGCTTCGGCTTCGCGGTAGCCAACGATCGGCTCGTGTTGGCGGCGTAATGTCGATCCCCGTGCGGCCCGCGACGCTGGGCGACTACCCCGCGCTCTGTGTCCTGTTCGAGACGCTGGACGAGTTCCACCGCCAGGTGCGGCCGGATTTCTTTCGGCCGTTCGAGGGGGCAGCGCGGACCTGGGCCCAGGTTGGCCAGTGGTTGGCGGGCCCGGGAACGACCGTGCTGGTGGCCGAGGGCGAGGTGGGTGTCGTTGGCCTCGCCGTCCTGCTGACGCGACCGCCGGCTGCATTTGCCGGCGCCGTTCCGCGCAAGGTGATCGAACTCGACAATCTCGTGGTTCGTGCCGACCAACGGGGCCGGAAAGTCGGAAAGTGCCTCCTTGCCGCCACGATGGATTGGTCGCGCGAGCAGGGTGCCACCCATGTCGAGGTGGCCGTGCACGCCTTTAACCGCGATGCGCGGCGGTTTTACGAGCGTTTCGGCTTTTCTGCGTCGATCGAGCGGCTTGTCCTGGCGGCCTGAGCAATCGCGTAGCACCTCGCGCGATGTGGTATGGTGTTTTCCTTGCACATCCCCGTGCCGGACAAATGTGCAGGAGTGACCCGTGGCAAAGAATAGCGCGAAGCAGCAGACGGTTGTCGCCAAGGGACCTCCTCCCTTGAAGCAGACGATGGCCAAGCCGATCGCGGGCTACACGGACCCGAACGATCTTCGTACGTTGATGACCAACGCCAAGCGACTCGGGCGCGATGATATCTGGCGGGAAGCGTTTCAGCGCCTGTGTTCGCTCGAAGGTGCGGACCAGACCGAGCCGCTGCACCGGGAGTTCTATCAGACGCTGGCTGCGTACGAGCACCTGCTGAGCCAGAAGAACGGCCGCGCCACCCGGGCCAGCCGGACGCGCCTAAAACTCAAGAGCAAGGGCGTCGTGCAGTGCCTGGAAGACTGGGTTTCCAGCAAGACGCCGACCGAAGGCTATGAGCTGCTCATGGCGAACGGCATGGCCGAGATGACGGGCGAGCGGCTGGTGCTGAAATATCCGGAGCAGTTCTCGGTCGACGCGGTTGCCGCCGCCAAGGCACGGCTGGCGACCGCCGAACCGGCGGCCGAGTAGCACGCGCTCATTGCCCGGCGGCGGCGGCGGTGGTCTGATCCTCGACGGGAGGAGACCACCATGGACGTCGCATTCACGGTCAACGGTGAGGCACGGCGCGTCGACGCGGCCGAAACCACGTCGCTCTTGGAGGCGTTGCGCAACCATCTCGGGTTGATGGGCACGCGCTACGGCTGCGGCCTGGAGCAGTGCGGCTGTTGCATGGTGCTGGTCGATGACCAGCCGGCCTATGCCTGCACCCGCGAGCTGGGCACGGTGGCGGGCCGCAAGGTCACCACTGTCGAAGGGCTCGGGACGGAGGCCGGGCCGCATCCGTTGCAGCAGGCGTTCCTCGACGAGCAGGCCGGTCAATGCGGTTACTGCCTGTCCGGCATTCTCATTTCCGCCAAGGCGCTGCTCGACCGCAATCCCGATCCCAGCCGCGCCGATATTGTCGCCGCGCTCGACAAGCATCTCTGCCGCTGCGGCGCGCACCAGCGCATTCTGCGCGCGGTCGAACGTGCTGCTGTGACGCTCCGCAACGGGAGGCCGGCATGAACGCGCCCGTTCTTCCTGCCAGCCCCCTTCCTGCAAGTTTGATCGAGAACCCACGTCTCGATCGCTGGATAAAATTCCAGCCCGACCGCACGGTGCGTATCGCCACCGGCAAGGTCGAGATGGGGCAGGGCATCGTCACCGCCATCGGCCAGATCGCCGCCGAAGAACTCGACGTACCGCTCGACCGCGTCGCCGTCCTGTCGGGCGACACGACCCACGGACCGGACGAGCTCTATACGACCTCGTCGCTGTCGGTCGACGTGTCCGGTGGCTCGGTGCGGCTGGTCTGCGCCGAGGTCCGCGCCAAGGCGCTCGATCGTGCGGCGTTGCGCCTCAACTGCAGCCGCGACGAGCTCACGGTCGTCGACGGCTGTTTCCTGCAGAATGGTGCGGCGACCGGGCAAGACTACTGGACGGTCGCGGCCGAGATCGACCTCACCCAGAACGTCACCGGCACGACGCCGCCCAAACCGGTCGCGTCCTACAAGGTGGTGGGCCAAAGCATCCCGCGGGTCGATCTGCCGGCGAAAATGAGCGGAGCCGCTTTCGTGCACGATGTCCTGCCGGCCGATGTCCTGCACGCCCGCACCCTGCGTCAGCCCAACCGCGGCGCCACCTTGGTCTCCCTCGACGAAGCCGCCATCCGTCGCGCGGCGAAGGGAGAGCTGCAAATTGTCCGCGAGGCCAATTTCGTGGCCTTCGTCAGCCCGGTCGAATCGGTGGCCCAGGCCGCCGCCGTGGCGGCGCCGCGGCACGCCACATGGAACAACGTGCGGCATCTCGTGCCTGAACAGCAGGAAGCCGCCTGGCTAAAGGGCCAACCCAGCGACGACCGGCACATCGGCGCGCCGCCACCGGTATCGCCGCCGAAGAATCTCGTGCAGGCGACTTTCTCGCGCCCCTACATCGCGCACGCCTCCATGGCGCCGTCCTGTGCATTGGCCGAGTTCCGCGGCGGCCATCTGACGGTGCGCTCGCATGGTCAGGGCATGCATCCACTGCGCCAGAACCTGGCGGGGGCGCTCGGCCTGCCGATCGACGCCATCACCTGCCAGCATCTGCATGGTGCCGGCTGCTACGGCCATAACGGCGCCGACGATGCTGCCCTCGACGCCGCGTTGATCGCGCTGCGCATTCCCGGCAAATGCATCCGCCTGCAATGGCGCCGCGAGGAGGAGTTTGGCTTCGAGCCGGTCGGGCCCGCCATGCTGGTGACCTTGCATGTTGATCTCGACGCCAAGGGCCGGCCGGCCGACTGGACGACAGAGATCTGGAGTCCGACTCATGTCCAGCGCCCGGGCAGCGGCACCGGCTTTCTGCTGGCGTCGGAAGCCATGGCAACCCCACCGCCCGAGGTGGCGCCGTTCGATCCGACGGAACAGCGCGGCGGCGGCGGCACGCGCAACGCGTTGCCGATCTATGACGTGCCGGCACACCGCATTGTCCATCACCTGGTCATGCGGCCGCCGGTCCGTACCTCGGCGCTCCGCGGCCTCGGCGCGCTGCCCAATGTCTATGCCATCGAATCGCTGATCGACGATCTGGCGGCCCGCGTCGGCGAAGACCCGGTGGCCTACCGTCTGTCGATCCTGTCCGAGGCACGCGCCCGGCGTCTGGTCGAGCTGGTGGCCGAGCGTGCGGGTTGGACGTCACGCGGCGCGGCGGGCACCGGCAAGGGGCTCGGCATCGGCTTTGCCCGCTACAAAAACCGGGCGGCCTATGCCGCCGTGATCGCGGCCGTCACCGTGCAGGAGACCGTGAAGGTCGATCGTATCTGGTGCGTCGCCGATGCCGGCTTGGTCGTGAATCCCGACGGTGCGCGCAACCAGCTCGAGGGTGGCATTGTCCAGGCCGTGAGCTGGACCCTGAAGGAGCAGGTGCGGCTCGACGATCAGGGCATCGCCTCGCGCGATTGGGAGAGCTACCCGATCCTGCGTTTCAGCGAGATCCCCGACATGCAGGTAGAGTTCGTCGAGGCCGCCGGCAATCCGGCACTGGGTGTCGGCGAATGCACGGTGGGACCGACGGCGGCGGCAATCGGCAACGCCGTCAATCACGCGCTCGGCGTCCGCATCCACGACATGCCGCTCACCCGCGAACGCATCATGGCGGCGCTGCTCAAGGCGTAAGGTCGGCCTCCACCCGCTATGCGAGAGGACGAAACTTCCGGGTAGTCGCGCGAGATTTCGGCAGGCCTGGAACGTGGTAACCTGAGGCACATTCCCGGGAGGAATCGATGGCCTATGATCTCGTGATCAAGAACGGCACCGTGGTCGATGGCACCGGCAGCAAGCGATACCAGGCCGATGTCGCGATCCAGGACGGCAAGGTTGCCGAAATCGGCAAGGTAACCGAAGGCGCCAAGCGCACCATCGACGCGCATGGGCTGGTCGTGGCGCCGGGCTTCGTCGATCCGCACACTCATTACGATGCGCAGATCTGCTGGGATGGCGCGGTCACCCCCTCGTCCTGGCATGGCGTCACCTCCGTCGTGATGGGCAATTGCGGCGTCGGCATCGCGCCCTGCAAGCCCGAGACGCGCGAGATCGCGATGAAGGATCTGGTCAACGTCGAGGGCATTCCGTTCGACGTGCTGAACAAGGGCATCACCTGGGATTGGGAGACCTTTCCGGAATTCATGGACGCCGCGGCCGCGCGCAAGCCGTCGCTCAATCTCGCCTTCATCGCGCCGCTGACTCCGTTCCGCCACTACGTGATGGGCGAGGCTTCCATGGAGCGCGCCGCCACCGCCGAAGAGACGCATCAGATCGCCAGGCTGATCGGTGAGGCGGTGGATGCGGGTGCGCTGGGCTTCTCCTCGACGACGCTCAACCAGCATATGGGCTTCGAGGGCAAGCCACTCGCCTGCCGCAACGCCAGCCGCGAGGAGATGAAGGCCTACGCCAACCAGCTCAAGAAGCGCGGCAAGGGCGCGATCGAGATCGCGCTCACCCGCCAGGTCGGCGTACTGGAAGAGGACCAGTGTGAGCTGCTCGACTTCCTGCTGGAAGAAAGCGGCCGCCCGGTGACCTTCATCGCGCTGTTCGACCGTGACGATATCCCCGAGGCGGTGCGCGACACGCTGCGTCGCGCCGCGCCGCAGATCGCCAAGGGCGCCCGGCCGCAGACCTCGCCGCTGCCGCTCACGCGCGAATGCAACATGGACAATCCCTTTGCCTTCGCCGCCTTCCCGGCGTGGAAGCGGGTGTTCGCCGACACGTCGAAGGCGGCACAGAAGAAGGTCTATGCCGATCCTGCGTTCCGCGCCCAGTTCCGCGCCGATCTCAAGAACCCGACCGGCTTCAGCGACTGGCGCCGCGTCGTCGTCCACGACGTGCGCAATCCCGCGCTAAAACACCTGGAGCGCAAGTCGATCGCCCAGATCGGCGAGCTGCAGGGCAAGGACGGCGTCGACGCCTTCCTCGACATCGTGCTGGCTGACGATCTCGACACCGAGCTCACCATCTCCTCGTGGAACACGCGCGAGGACCGCATGCGCGAACTCCTGAACAATCCCTCGATCCTCATGGCCCTGGGCGACGGCGGCGCGCACGTCGACATGCTGTGCGATGCCGGCTACCCGACTTATCTGCTCGGCACCTGGGTGCGCGAGAAGGAAGCCATCTCGCTGGAAGAGGGCGTGCGCAAGCTCACCTCCGATCCCGCCGACCTGTTCGGCCTGAAAGATCGCGGCCGCCTCGCCAAGGGCGTGCCGGCCGACGTGGCGATCTTCGATCCCGCGGCGATCGGGTCGTCCAATCACGGTGAGCGCCGCCACGACCTGCCGGGTGGCGCCAAGCGCATCGTGATGCCGTCGCGCGGCGTCGAATACACCGTCGTCAACGGTGCGGTCACGTGGGAGCAGGGCCGACTCACCGAGGCGAAGGCGGGGAAAGTGTTGAGGGGCTAAACCTGCGGGGCTATTAAGGCTCCTGGGGGGCCTTACATGCCGTTACGCTGGGAAATCCGTCATCCGGAGAAATTCGTGCACATCGTGGCCGAGGGTTCGGTCACACTGAAGGAGATGGAGGAGCATTTCGACGCGATCTTGGTCGCCGACGCGATGCCCTATGCCAAACTGTTCGATATCTCCCGGGGCGACCCGATCTACAGCGATGCCGACGTGATGACCATGGGCGCCCGGCTGAGCGCCTATACCTCCACGGTCGCGAGCGGGCCGTTGGCCGTCGTCGGATTGGGCGAGCACCTCGAGATTACCTTCCGGCGCTTCGTCAACATCTCGCCGTCGAAGCGGCCCGCCAAGCTGTTCAAGACCGAGGCCAAGGCGCGCGCCTGGCTGGCGACGCAGGCCAAGCTGTAGTTTTTTTAACCTATCGCCCCTAGCTCTCTGAAAACGGAGACACCGTGCAGACCACCCCGCTGTCGGACGACATCAAGCAGACCCTGTCCAAGGTGACGACGGCCAGCATCACGACGATCCTGCTGAAGAAGGGCCTGCGCAATGTCTGGCTGCGCGGCACGCGGCCGATCAAGCCTGGCCAGGGACGGCTGGTGGGGCGCGCCTTCACGCTCCGTTTCGTGCCGGCGCGCGAGGATCTGGCGACACCGGCCAGCTGGTCGTCGCCGATCTCGACCAGGAGCGCCATCGAGGCGATGCCCGAGGGCGCGATCGTGGTGGCCGATTCCATGGGCACCACCGACGCCGGCATCTTCGGCGACATCCTGTGCGCGCGCATGGCCATGAAGAAGGTCGCGGGCCTGGTGACCGACGGCGTGATGCGCGACATGGCGGGCGTGGTCGGCACCGGCCTGCCCGTGTGGTGCCAGGGTGCGGCAGCGCCGCCCTCGGTCGCCGGGCTCACCTTCGTTAGCTGGCAGGAGCCGATCGGTTGCGGCGGCGTGGCGGTGTTTCCCAACGACGTGATCGTGGTCGACGACGACGGCGCGGTCCTCATTCCCCAGGCGCTGGTCGAGGCGGTCGCCAAGGAAGGCCAGGAGCAGGAGCGGCTCGAAGGCTGGATCATGTCGGAAGTCGAGCGCGGCGTGCCGCTGCCCGGCCTTTATCCGCCGAACGACGAGGCCAAGGCGCGCTACGCGGATTTCATAAAGAAGTAGGGTCAAGGCGATGAAACTCGGCCTCTACATGGCGACGCAGTGGCGCCAGGGCGCGGACCTCGGGCCCGAACTCGCCAACCTGATCGAGCAGACGCGCACCGCCAAGGCGAGCGGGCTCGCCTCGCTCATGGTCGGGCAGCATTTCGTCTCAAGCCCGCTGCAGATGTTCCAGGCGATGCCGTTGCTGGCGCGGCTGGCGGCGGAGGCCGACGGCATGATGCTGGGGCCGGGGCTGCTGCTCCTGCCGCTGCTCAATCCGGTGATCGTGGCCGAGGAAACCGCGACGCTCGACTGGCTGACCGGCGGCAACGCCATCATCGGTCTCGGCCTCGGCTATCGCCAGGAAGAGTTCGACTCGATCGGCGTGCCCTTCAAGGAACGCGTGCCGCGCTTCGTCGAGGGTGTCGAGGTGATCAAGAAGCTGTGGCGCGACGACCTCGTCGAGCACCGCGGCCGTTTCCACACGCTGAGCGGCGTGCAGGCGAGCCTGAAGCCCAAGCAACCCGGCGGGCCGCCGATCTGGATGGCGGGCGATGTCGAGGCCGCGGTCAAGCGCGCGGCGAAGCTCGCCGACGCCTGGATGCCGTCGCCGATGGTGACACAGGAAAATGTCGGCCGGCTGGGCGCGCTGTTCCGCGATACGCGCAAGGCGGTGGGCCTGCCCGCAGCCACCACCTTTCCCATCATCCGCGAATGCCATGTCGGCCACGGTTCAGGCAATGCGCTGGACGAAGTGCGCGAGCCGCTGGGCTTCAAGTACGAGGCCTATGCCGCCTGGAGCGGCGATTCGGGCTTCGTGCCCAAGGACGGCATCCGCGCCGATTTCGACAAGTTTGCCCAAAACCGCTTCATCATCGGCTCTGAGAGTCAGGTGGTCGACCAGATTGGCGCCTACGGCGAGCGCACCGGCACCAACCATATCCTGCTGCGCGTACAATGGCCCGGTCTCGACCAGAAGACGGCGGTCCGCACGCTGGAACGGCTGGGGCGCGTCGTGGAAAAACTGTGATAGGCTGAGATCAAGCCCTCCAAGAGGCCCATCGAGGAGATCGCCATGACCGACACCATGACCCTGTCTCAGCGCGCTGACGCTCTCGAGGAGAAGATGGCGCGCGACCTCGACTACATCGTCGTGAAGTCGCGTCTTCACAGCTGGGCCGAGGGCGACATGAGTTCGCCGGGCAGTGTCGTGCCGCAGCTAAAAGCCAATCCCAATGCGCGCGTGCTGATGGGCGACGATCCGCGCCTGCCGGCGATGCCGGAGAAGCCGACGCTGATCGACTTCTTCAAGTACCGCTTCGGCCCCTCGGCGCACCTGCTGCAGAGCGCGCGGCACGCGGTCAAGAACGGGCTGCCCGAGAAGATGGTGCTGGCCTGCCTGTTGCACGATATTGCCGGCGTCGGTTTTATCCGCGGTGACCATGGCTATTGGGGCGCCCAGCTCGTCGAGCCTTACGTCGACGCGGAAGTGACCTGGGCGATCCGCGCCCATCAGGTGCTGCGCTTCTATGCCGACGAATCGGTCGGCTACGAATATCCCGAGGCCTACGTCACGCTGTTCGGTGCCGATTACGAGACCGACCCGTACATCGACGAAGACTACAAGCGGATGAAGAACCACAAGTGGTACATGTCGGGCCGCATGATCACGGTGAACGACATCTACTCGTTCGATCCCAACGTGCATGTCGAGCTGGAAGAGTTCACCGACATCATCGGCCGCAACTTCCGTCAGCCCAGCCAGGGTCTCGGCTTCGACAACAGCCCCGTCGCGCACATGTGGCGGGCGATCATCCGGCCGGCGAAGTACCTTTAGGCAATGCCGGCTGTTTCTCCGCGCATCCACGAGGCGCCGGACGACCTGCTCGCCGCCATCGACTACTGCTACGAGCAGGGCTGGACCGACGGCCTGCCGGTCGTCCCGCCCGAGGTCGGCCGGGTCAAGGCCATGCTGGCTGCCGACAGAAGGCCGGCGGAGACCGTGATCTCGCACCATCCCGCGACCGGGCTCGACCTCTCGCTGCATGCCGCTGCGGTCAATGCCGTGATGGCGGGCTGCCTGCCCGAGCATTTCCCGGTGCTGGTCGCTTCGTTCGAGGCGATGGACCGGCCGGAGTTCAATTTCCACGGCTCGACCGCCAGTACCGGCGGCTCGGCGCCGCTCCTCGTCGTGAGTGGCCCCTATGCCGACGAGATCGGCATGAATTCGGACGTGAACCTGTTCGGCCCCGGCAATCGCGCCAACTCGACGATCGGCCGGGCGGTGCGGCTGATCCTGCGCAACGTCTTCCAGATGATCCCCGGCATTTCCGACAAGTCGACGCAAGGCAACCCGGGCAAATACAGTTTCTGCATCGCCGAGCGGACGCGCGGCAATCCGTGGCCGCCACTGTGCGAGGCGCAGGGCTACCCCAAGGGCACGTCGAGCGTCACCGTCTTCGCCGGCGGCGGCTTCTGCAACGTCGAGAACCACGGCGGCAACACGCCGGAGCAGATCCTGGGCTCGGTCGCCGATGCCATGGCCAACTACGGCTGCATCACGCTCGGCCAAAGCGTGGTGATCCTGGCGCCCGAGCACATGGGCATCGTGGGCGCCGCTGGCTGGACGCGCGAGCAGGCACAGGATTTCCTCTTTGCCCACGCCAAGCGCTCCGTCGCCGGCATGGAGGGCGTCGGCAAGTACCGTGACCGCGAGTACGACACGCAGCATGGCGACGGCGCCCATGCGCTGGCCGAGGCGGGCTTCGTGCACCGCGGCCTCAACCCGCAGGACATACTGATCACGATGGGCGGCGGCGACGCCGGCGGCCACTCGTGCTTCATCCCGTCGTGGAGCCGTGGCCGCGGCTCGATCCTGCAGCATGCCGCCATCAAGAGGAGTTGATCCCGATGGAGCTCTACGCGCCCACCTCCACCACGCCCAAACGCAAGGCCTTCCGCGCCCCGGTGCTGGCCAGCATCGACGGGCTTCGGCTCGGCATCCTGGAGAACGGCAAGCTCAACGCCGAGGAGATGCTGAACGAGGTCGCGCAACTTTTTGTCCAGCGCAACGGCTGCACCATCCGCACCCTGGCCTCGAAGCGCAACGCGAGCGCGCCGGCGCCGGCCAACACCCTGGTCAAGGTCGCGCAGGAGGTCGACTTCCTGCTCACCGGCCTCGGGGATTGAGGCTCCTGCTCAACGTGCAGTCTGCACGACGGCATCACCTTCGAACAACTCGGCAAGCGCGCCGTGGTGCTCTGCACCACGCCGTTCGAAGTGACCGCGAGAAACATTGCTCGCGTCCTCGGCATCCCCGACTATCCCTTCCTCACGGTCCAGCATCCCATAGGCAGCTGCACCTTGCCGGAACTGAAAGCCCGCGCCGAGATCGCGTATCAGCAGGCGCTGCCCATCCTGCTTAAAGTCTGAGGCAGCCGTCAGCTGGGCAACCGCACCTTGCAGGCGTGCATGTCCCAGGGGTCGCCATCGGCGAGCAGCTTTCCCGCGTCGACCAGGGCGACGACGCGCGTCAACAGCATCAGATCACCGACCTGATAGTAGGGCTCCGAAGTGTAAGCCATCGCGTCGCTGACAACGCGGGCTATCTTCTGCCATGCCGGGGTCGCTTGTTCGATCAGCACGGAATCGAAATGCTCAATCGGTGCCGACACCAGGCCGGTTGGCGACACGACACGAAAGGGCGCGTTCTCCTGCCGTAGCTGGCGCCAATGCCGTCGGGCCTCCTCCCTCTCCTGGGCTGTGATGGGCCGCTCGCTCCCGAGCAGCGTCGCCAGTCGATCGGCCGGAATGATCGCGACGGTTCCCGCAACGTCAACAATGTCGTACGGCCGATCTCCCAGCCGATCGGCCAGCGCCAGGAAGAAGGCGAGTTCCGACGCGGAGTGGCGTCCGAACCAGACAACGAGTCTGTCGTCGGTTGTCTCAACGCGGTTCCAGAATCTCTCGTAGTCACTGGTGACTTCGGCCATATCGTAGAACTGGGCCCACCACGCCACGCGCGCCGAGTGATCGTCTGAGTCGATCGGACCGCAACTGAGATCGTCGCGAGACCGCAGGACCTCCTCGTTGCGGCCGGCGCTCCGGACCGCCTGGTGCAGCGAGCCGCCGGCCGAGTCGCCGGGCGCGATGTGCAGTGTGGTCATTGCCCTGCCGCCTAGCTTCTTCATAATCGGTAACCGTTACGAATGTGCCGAAGAAACTTGGAGGATCCAATGCCCGACGTCTTCGAGATCATCGAATCCTGCCGCGCCATGCGCCGCCTGAAGCCCGATCCAGTGCCGGACGAGCTGATCGCCAAGATCCTGCGCGCCGGCAGCTGCGCGCCGAACGGCGGCAACACCCAGAAGTGGCGCTTCCTGGTGATCAAGGACCGCAAGATCAAGGAAGCGGTGTCGGTCTGGTACAGGAAGGCCTTCGACGAGGTGATCGGCCCGCGCTACCTCACCAGCCAGCCGCCGCCGGGAGTCACCAAGGAACGTTACCTCCGCCAGCATGCCGCCGTGGAGTATCTCACCGAGCACTATGCCGAGGCGCCGGTCTGGATCGTGGCCTGCCTGGAAGACGGCGCAACGCCCAACCGCATGGCCGGCTCGTCGATCTATCCGGCGGTACAGAACATGGTGCTGGCGACCCGCGCCCTGGGACTCGGCACCACGCTCACCACGCGGCACATGCTGTTCGAGAAGGAAGCCGACGCTGCCCTCGGGCTGCCGCCCGGCGTCCACTCCTACGCCATCCTCCCGATCGGCTATCCGATGGGCAAGTTCGGCCCGGTCGGCCGCGGCCCGCTCAACGAGATCGTCTACCAGGATCGCTGGGGCGAGCCCTACAAGGCCGTCTAGCTGTCGGTGTTTCCGGCCATCAGGGTTTGACCTCCGCCAGCGCTTCGCGCAGGCGCGCCGCGGCGGCGCGCCCCAGCATCAGCGGTTCGGCCAGTCCCTGGAGCGTGATGCGTGCCCCGTCGCGGGAGGGCGTTTCGATGTCGCGCAGCAGATCGCGGTTGATCATCAGGGAGCGGCCGAGCCGCAGGAAGGGCGGCGAGGGCAGGAGGTTCTCGAAATGCGCGAGGGTCCGCCAGATCATCACCGCCGGCTGGTCGGCCACCATGATGTGGGTGAAGTCGCCGTCGGCGCGGAGCGCCGCGATCTCGGCCGGCGCCACGACCAGGGTGCGTTTGGGCGTCCGGAGCGCGATCACGCCCGGCTTGGCTGTCGCCGGGCCGGAGGAGGCTGAGGCACCAGCGAGCTGCCGCTCGATGCGGCCCAGTGATTCGGCGAGGCGTTCGGGCTCGACCGGCTTCAGGAGATAGTCGACCGCGTTCACCGCGAAGGCTTCGACCGCGTGCTCGGTGTAGGCCGTGACGAATACGACCACCGGCGGATGCTCGAGAGCGGCGAGGAGATCGAAGCCGTCGCCGCCGCCCAGTTCGATGTCGAGGAACAGGGCCTGCGGCCGGGTGCGTTCGATGGCTTTCAGGGCGCTGGCGACGCTGTCCGCCTCGCCCACGATCTCCACTGGATGGGCGGCCAGCAGGCGGCGCATCGCCTGGCGCGCGAGATGCTCGTCATCGACGATCAGGATCCGGAGCACGGCTCGCCCTCCAGTGTGAGCGTCGCGATCACCCTGCCATTGATGCCATCTGCATCGCGCAAGGTGAAGTGGTGGCGTTCCGGGTAGTGCAGTGCGAGGCGGCGGCGCACATTGTCCAGACCGATCGCAGGATGGCGACGCCGCGGCTTGGGACTGTCGAGCATGCCGGTATTCGTGATCTCGACATGTAGCTCATCGCCCACCAGGTGGATGGCGATACCGAGGTCCAGCCCGTTCTCGCGTTGGCCATGCTTGATGGCATTCTTGACCAGCGGCTGCAGCAGAAAGCTCGCGATCCGGCGCGGGCCCGCCGCCGGGTCCATATCGAGTGTTATGTGGAGACGCTCGCCGAAGCGCGCCTGCTGGACTCTGAGATAGGCGGTGAGGCCGCCGACCTCCGCCTCGACCGTGGCCACCGTCTGATTGATGCCGTCGAGCGAGTAGCGGAGATAGGCCGTGAGGTCGCGCAGCATCGCGAGCGCGGCGTCGGGATGTTCGGGGATTTCCTCGGCGACACCGTTCAGCGCGTTGAACAGGAAATGGGGATCGAGCTGAAGCCGCAGTTCCTCGAGCTCGGCCCTGAGTGCCCGCGCTTCGGCGGAGATGACATGGCGATGCTCGGCCTGTTCGGCGAGCTCGGTATAGATCCAGAAATAACAGATGCTCCAGCCGGCGAGCATGATGGAGTAGTGGGTCAGCGGGAAGACGAAGTCGTCGACCGCGTCGCGACCGGGCAGCGACCAGCCGGCGGCTTCGCGGAGGACGAACACCAGGCTCGCGATGAGCGCGCCGCCGCCGACCGACAGGAGCGTGATCCAGGCGATCGACCGCGGCGTCAGTGTGCTTCCAAGGTGGCGCGAAGCATAGATTTTGCCCATGGCCGTGGAGATCAGCACCAGGCAGATCACGATCAGCGTTGCCCGGCCGACCGCGATCGAAAAGTCATGATAGAGCAGCCGCAGGTTCACCACGTCGACGACGGCGAAGAGACCCCATCCCGCGATTTGCGCCCGCCAGAACAACGGCAGGCGATTCCATCGCGAGAGCGCTGCGTCGGTGGATCTGCTCAAAGCACTTGTAGACAGAACTGTGGCTCCCGCCGGGCTGAAGGCCGCACGCAGAAACAAAGGCGATTTGACGGCAATCAGCAAGCGCTGTGCATCTTTTTTTGACCCCAGTTACCCTCTTTTCGCCCAGTTCACCGACTTTTCTGCCGCCTTCACCGAGGGACAAGGTCGTATCCCCTGCGGACGGTAGCAACGAGGCCAACTCTCGGCGCACGGTACATGCAACAGCGGCACACGTTGCCGCACTCGGCCGGGAGGAAAGATCATGGCAGGCATCAATTATTCCGTGGGCGACAACTGGGGTTCGGGCTTCGTCGGCAACATGACCGTGCCGGGCGGCACCGACGGTCTCCACGGCTGGCTCATCGAGTTCGATGCCTCGTTCGCCATTTCGAGCATCTGGGGCGCCGAGATCGTCAGCCACGTCGGCAACCACTACGTGATCCGCAACCTCGCCTGGAACGCCGATGTTTCAGCGGGCGGGCAGACGAGCTTCGGCTTCCAGGCCACGCCCGGCACGGGAGGAACGGCGGCGAGCGGCTTCGTCGTCAACGGCGCAGGCACCCCGCCGCCGCCGGTGCTGCCGACGCTCACGGTCGACGACGCCTCGATCGGCGAAGGCAACAGCGGAACCGCGCAGCTCACCTTCACCGTAAAGCTTTCGCAGGCAGCCACCGGACCGGTAACGGTCCAGTATTCGACGGCCGACGGCACGGCGACCGCGGGCTCGGACTATACCGCGCGCTCGGGCACGCTCACCTTCGCGGCCGGCGAGACCTCCAAGACCATCACCGTGGCGGTCCTGGGCGACACCATGGTCGAGGCGAATGAAGCCTTCACGGTTGCGCTGTCGGGCGCGTCGGGCGCCACCATCGCCGACGGTTCGGCCGTCGGCACGATTACGAACGACGATGTGGCGCCGCCACCTCCGACGGGCGGCAACTCGCTGGGCTACGCCATCGCCAGCAACTGGGGAGCCGGCTTCACGGCCACGATGACGGTGGGCGCGGGTAGTGCCGGCCTGCACGGCTGGACCGTCGAGTTCAATTCGACGGCGACCATCACCAGCATCTGGAGCGCCGAGATCGTGAGCCACGTCGGTGACCACTACGTGGTGCGCAACGCTGCCTGGAACGGCGACCTCGGGGGTGGCAAGTCCACGTCGTTCGGCTTCCAGGCGACACCCGGCAGCACAGGCACCGCGGCGTCGGGCTTTACGATCAATGGCACCGCTGTCGGGCAGGATCCGGTGCCGCCGCCCGGTCTTTCCGTCGCCGATGCAACGGTGGTCGAGGGCAACAGCGGCAGCCATGACCTGGCCTTCACCGTCACGCTTTCGGCGGCGGCCACGAGCCCCGTCACGGTGGCCTACGCCACGGCCAATGGCACGGCAACGGCCGGCAGCGACTATGCAGCGCTTGCGGGCACGTTGACGTTCGCCGCCGGCGAGACCTCCAAGGTTGTCCACGTACAAGTCTCGGGCGATACCGCCGTCGAGGCCAACGAAACACTCACGCTCGCTCTGTCGTCGGCCAATGGTGCCACCATCGTCCGCGGGGCGGCGACCGGCACGATCACCAACGATGATGTGGCGCCGCCACCGCCGACGCTCACCATCGGCGATGCGACCTTCGCCGAAGGCAGCGCCGCGGCGCCGGGCCAGGCCACTTTCACCGTCACTCTTTCAGCCGCTTCGGCGACTCCCGTGACCGTGAGCTATGCCACCGCCAACGGCACGGCAACGGCCGGCAGCGACTATGTCGCCAAGTCCGGCACGCTGACTTTCGCTCCTGGCGAAACCCAGAAGACCATCCAGGTGACTGCGATCGGCGATGCCGTCGTCGAAGCCAACGAGGGCTTCACCGTTGTCCTTACGAATCCGGCCGGGGCCACCTTGGCCGACGGAACGGGTGCCGGCACGATCACCAACGATGATGTGGCGCCGCCGCCGACGCTCGCCATCGGCGACGCGACCTTCGCCGAAGGCAGTTCCGCAGCACCTGGACATGGCACCTTCACCGTCACTCTTTCAGCCGCTTCAGCGACGCCCGTGACCGTGAGCTACGCCACTGCCAACGGCACGGCAACGGCCGGTAGCGACTATGTCGCCCAGTCCGGCACACTCACTTTCGCTGCCGGTGAAACCCAGAAGACCATCCAGGTCACCGCGATCGGCGATGCGGTCGTCGAAGCCAACGAAGGCTTCACCGTTGTCCTCACGGATCCGGCCGGGGCCACCTTGGCCGACGGTACGGGTGCCGGCACGATCACCAACGATGATGTAGCGCCGCCGCCGACGCTCGCCATCGGCGACGCGACATTCGCCGAAGGCAGTGCCGCAGCACCTGGACATGGCACTTTCACCGTCACTCTTTCAGCCGCTTCGGCGACACCGGTTACCGTGAGCTACGCCACCGCCAACGGCACGGCGACGGCTGGCAGCGACTATGTCGCCCAGTCCGGGACTCTCACTTTCGCTGCCGGCGAAACCCAGAAGACCATCCAGGTCACCGCGATCGGCGATGCGGTCGTCGAAGCCAACGAAGGCTTCACGGTCGTGCTCACGAGCCCGGTCGGTGCCACCTTGGCGGACGGCACCGGCGCCGGCACCATCACCAACGACGATGTGGCGCCTCCGGCTGAATTGCCGGCGCTCAGCATCTCCGATGTTTCGGTGACCGAGGGCGATCCCGGCACCACGCCGACCGCCGCGGGCTGGCTCAGCACCTCGGGCAACCAGATCGTCGATTCCGCAGGCCACTCGGTGCAGATCGCCGGCGTCAACTGGTTCGGCTTCGAGTCCTCGACGCTGGCACCGCACGGGCTGTGGACGCGCGGCTACAAGGACATGATCGACCAGATGTCGGATCTGGGTTTCAACACCATCCGCCTGCCGTTCTCGAGCGAGACCCTGCATACGACCGCGGCGCCCAACGGCATCGACTTTGCCAAGAATCCCGACCTGCAGGGCCTCTCGGCGATCCAGATCATGGACAAGATCGTCGACTATGCCGGCCAGGCCGGCCTAAAAATCATCCTCGACCATCACCGCAGCGACTCAGGTCCCGGCACGTCGCCGAACGGCCTGTGGTACGACGCCCAGCATAGCGAGGCGCAGTGGATCTCCGACTGGCAGATGCTGGCGACGCGCTACGCCAACAACTCCACGGTGATCGGCGCCGATCTGCACAACGAGCCCTACAACGGCACCTGGGGTGGGGGCGGGCCCAACGATTGGGCGGCGGCGGCGGAGCGGGCGGGCAACGCCATCGGCACGGTCAACGCCAACTGGCTGGTCTTCGTCGAGGGCGTGGGCACCTACCAGGGCCAGAACTACTGGTGGGGCGGCAACCTGATGGGCGTGCGCGACCGGCCGATCGACCTCGCCGTCGACAACAAGCTGGTCTACTCGCCGCACGATTATCCGCACTCGGTCTATGCGCAGCCCTGGTTCGAGGGCGCGAACTTCGCCGCCGGCCTGCCGGCCAAGTTCGACCAGATGTGGGGCTACATCTACAAGGAGGGGATCGCGCCGGTGTACATCGGCGAGTTCGGCACCAACCTCACCGACCCCAAGGATGCGCCCTGGCTGGAGGCCATCACCTCCTACATCTCGGGTGACCTCGACAACAACGGCACGCACGACCTGCCGGCCGGCAAGCAGGGCGTGAGCTGGACCTTCTGGTCGTGGAATCCCAATTCCGGCGACACCGGCGGCATCCTCGGCAATGACTGGAACACCGTGAACCAGGCCAAGATGGCCTATCTGACGCCGATCGAGTTCGACTTCGGCAGCGATGCCGGCGGCGGAACGCCAGGGGCGGGGAACGCGGCCGTCTTCGTCCTCACGCTTTCCAAGCCGGCGACCGAGACGGTGACTGTCGACTACCACACCGTGGCCGGCGATGCCGGCAGCGCGGACTTCACTGGCGGCAACGGATCGGTCACGTTCGCCGTCGGCGAGCAGACCAAGACGATCTCCATCCCGATCACCGGCGACAAACTCACCGAGGCGAACGAGCACTTCAACGTCGTGCTGACCAACGCCGTGGGGGCCACTCTGGCCCGCGCCACCGGGACCGCCACCATCGTCGATGACGACGCGCCGCCGCCGCCATCACCGCCGACGCTGGCCATCGGCGACGCGAGCTTCGCCGAAGGCAGCGCCGCCGCACCCGGCCACGCCGCCTTCACGGTGACCTTGTCGGCTGCCTCGGCTACGCCGGTGACGGTGAACTATACTACCGCCAACGGCACGGCGACGGCCGGCAGCGACTATGTCGCCCAGTCCGGCACGCTCACTTTCGCCGCCGGCCAAACCCAGAAGACTATCCAGGTTGCGGCGATCGGCGATGCGGTCGTCGAGGCCAACGAAGCCTTCACGGTCGTGCTCACGAACCCATCGGGCGCGACCTTGGCCGACGGCACCGGCGCCGGCACGATCACCAACGACGACGCGACGACGCCACCGCCGGGCTCCGGCGATCTCCACGGACTGTTCGCCGCGACCGACTCCTGGAGCAACGGCTTCAACGGTGGCGTCACCGTGCACAACGACGGCGCCGCCACGACCGCCTGGCAGATCGCCATCGACATGCCGTACCAGATCACCGACATCTGGAACGCCAAGATCCTGTCCCATGAGGGCAACACCTACATCATCGGCCCTGCTGCCTGGAACGGGCAGCTCGCGCACGATGGCGAGACCAGCTTCGGCTTCGTCGCCTCCGGGCAGCTGAACGCGTCGGCCGTGCATGTCCACGCCGTGGTCGAGACCCCA
>CANJHI010000090.1 GCA_947474005.1 Alphaproteobacteria bacterium
GCCAGTTCTGCGCCCATGCCGGGCTTGGGTATCAAGGCAAGCGGTCCACGCTTGGCGATCGAAGCATAGGCGGCCGCTCGCGCCGCGAGCGCCATGACGTCCTCGTCGGTGTAGGTTCCGTCTCCCTCGCGGCCATCGAATAATTTGCGATAGAATGTTTCGGGGTCCCACTTCTTTCTAGGCCCCTGATTGCTAGGGCTTAGGGGGCTCCGCCCCTGGGCACCACTTGTCAGAGATACGAAGGTCAGACCGCCCTCGCACGCCTGGGCCATTACTGTAACGTGCCGTTGGCGTTCGATTGATTTCGGCCAGTAGGCGAGGGCCACTTTGAACCGACCGAGGGCCACTGCAAGTGGCTGAAACGTCGGCATTTTGGTAAGCCGCCCCCAGCTACCAATTTCGGCCCCCGGTCGCTGACCTTCATTGGTTTCTGGCCGGGGGCCTTTATTTTAGGGCCCAGCTCCGCCACTTTAGAACTATGGCCAACGGACATTCGCATCAGACCGACGTCGTCATTGTAGGCGCGGGCCCCGTGGGCCTGTTCGCCGTGTTCGAGTGCGGCATGGTCCGGCTCAACTGCCACGTGGTCGACGTCCTCGACGACGCCGGCGGCCAGTGCACGGCGCTCTATCCCGAGAAACCGATCTACGACATCCCGGGCTTTCCCCGCATCGAGGCGGCCGAGCTGGTGGTCCGGTTAAAAGCCCAGGCGGCACCATTCCGGCCGGTCTATCACCTCGGCGAGCAGGTCCAGGCGCTGGAGGCGCTGAGCGGGGGCTTCTGGCGGGTGACGACCTCCAAGGGCACGGTCCTGCAGGCACGGGCCGTGATCGTGGCGGCCGGCGTCGGCGCCTTCGGACCCAACCGACCGCCGTTGCCCGGCATCGAGGCCTACGAGGGCAAGAGCGTCTTCTATTACGTCACGCAGCGCGAGACCTTTCGGGGCAAGCGCGTGGTGATCGCGGGCGGCGGCGACACCGCCGTCGACTGGGCGATCTCGCTGGCCGAGATCGCGTCCCGCGTCTCGGTGATCCACCGCCGCGACAAGTTTCGCGCGGCACCCGAGAGCGAAGCGAGGCTCAAGGCGCTGGCCAAGGCGGGCAAGATCGACCTCGTCGTGCTTCATCAGCTCCAGGCGCTCGAAGGCAGCGACGGTCAACTGAAGACCGTCGTCGCGGCCACGCTCGACGGCGTTCCCAAGCGGATCGAGGCCGATGTGCTGTTGCCGTTCTTCGGCCTCTCGATGTCGCTGGGGCCGATCGCCGACTGGAACCTCGCCTTGGAGCGCAACCAGATCACCATCGATCCGTCGACCGCCGCCACCAGCAAGCCCGGCATCTTCGCCATCGGCGACGTCGTCACCTATCCGGGCAAGCTGAAGCTGATCCTCACCGGCTTCGCGGAAGCCGCCATCGCGGCGCGTTCGGCCTATGCGCTGGTCCATCCCGAGACGCCTCTGCACTTTGAGTATTCGACGACCGCGGGCGTGCCGGACGCTTAGGCCGCGACCGCGAGCTTGCGCAGTGCCGCGAGGCGGCGGGCATAAGGCGGTTCGTTCTCCGGCACGATGACCGGTGGCACGATCGTCTCGGCATAGTGGCAGGCAACGACCTGGCCCTCGTCTCCCACCGCCCGAAGAGCGGGCTCCTCGACGCGGCAGCGGTCTTGGGCGTGGCTACAGCGCGTATGGAAGCGGCAGCCCGGGGGTGGATTGAGCGGGCTTGGGACGTCGCCGGTCAGCCGGATGCGGGTGCGCTGGGCCGCCGGATCGGGCACCGGCACGGCCGACAGCAGCGCCTGGGTGTAGGGATGGCGTGGCCGTGCGAACAGGCTGCGCTTGGGCGCCAGCTCGACGATCTTGCCGAGATACATCACGGCGACGCGGTCACTGATGTGGCGCACGACGGCGAGATCGTGAGCGATGAAGATGTAGGAGAGGCCGAGCTTGCGCTTGAGGTCCTGCAGAAGATTGATCACCTGCGCCTGGATCGAGACGTCGAGCGCAGAGACAGGCTCGTCACAGACGATCAGCTTGGGCTGCGAGGCGAGTGCGCGGGCAATGCCGATCCTCTGGCGCTGGCCGCCGGAGAATTCGTGCGGATAGCGTAGCGCATGCCAGGCGGACAGTCCGACCTCGGTCAGCAGTTCGTCGATGCGCCGGCGCATGGCCGCACCAGAGGCGAGGCCATGCAGGCGCAGCGGCTCGCCCAGTGTTTGTCCCACCGTGAGACGCGGGTTCAGGGAGGCATAAGGATCCTGGAAGATGATCTGCATGTCGCGCCGCAGATCGCGCAGCGCGCCGCGATTGAGCGCCCGCACGTCGCTGCCGGCGAAACGGATCGTGCCCGCAGTCGCCTCGATCAGCCGCAACACCATGCGGCCGGTGGTCGACTTGCCGCAGCCCGATTCGCCGACGAGCGCCAGCGTCTCGCCAGGTGCCACGTCAAAGGTGAGGCCGTCGACCGCGCGCACCGTGCCGACGGCGCTCTGGAAGACGATGCCGCGCTTGACCGGGAAGTGCTTGGTCAGTCCGCTGACGGAAAGGAGGGGCTCTATGCTCACGCAGCGGCTGCTTCGGCCAGAGCCTGATCGAGCGGGGCCTTCCAGCAAGCCGTTCGATGACCCCTCTTTCCAACCTCAGGGCCGATTTCGCGCAGCTCGGGTGCTTCACTCCGGCAGTGCGCGTCGGCCAATGGACAGCGCGGGCTGAAGCGGCAGCCGGGCGGCAGGGCATAGGGATTGGGCACCACCCCCTCGATGGCGATCAGCCGTTCGTCACCGTCGCTGCCGAGCCGCGGGATCGAGCCCAGCAGGCCCAGCGTATAGGGATGCTGCGGGTCGGCGAACAGGAGGTCGACGGGGGCCTCCTCGACGATGCGGCCGGCATACATCACGATCACCCGGTGCGCGATCTCGGCCACGACGCCGAGATCGTGGGTGATCAGCATGATCGCGGCCCCGGTGCGCTCGCGCAGGTCGCGCAGCAGGTCGAGGATCTGCGCCTGGATGGTGACGTCGAGCGCCGTCGTCGGCTCGTCGGCGATCAGGATCTTGGGGTCGCAGGCCAACGCCATGGCGATCATCGCGCGCTGACGCATACCGCCCGAGAGCTGGTGCGGATATTCGTCGAGCCGAGTCCCGGGCGAAGGGATCTTGACCAGTTGCAGCATTTCGAGCGCACGGGCGCGTGCCTCGGCCGCGCTCACCGCGCGGTGAAGCCGGACGGCCTCTATGATCTGCTCGCCCACGGTCTGCACCGGATTGAGGCTGGTCATCGGCTCCTGGAAGATCATGGAGATCGCATCGCCGCGCACGGCCTGCATCTCGCTCTCCGGCAGGTCGAGGAGATTGCGGCCCTCGTACGTGATCTTGCCCGCGGCGATGCGCCCCGGCGGGTTCGGCACCAGTCGCATGATCGAGAGCGACGTCACCGACTTGCCGCACCCCGACTCGCCCACGATGCCGAGCGTCTCGCCCGGCGACAGCGTGAAGCTCACGCCGTCGACGGCGGCAAACACGCTGCCGCCGGAGCGGAACTCGGTGCGCAGGTCTTTGACTTCGAGGAGGGGGGTCATCGGACCGCAGGCTGCATCAGTTCACCGGTCGCGACTGGGGCAGGCGTTCCTTGGTGCCGTAGACCGGCGGCGCCAGCTGGTCGGCGGTGCGACCGGCCCAATCGCGCTGACTGACCGTCTCCAGCCGCTTGCGCTGGCCCTCAATCAGGCCGGCGGTAGCCGCCTCGACATCGACTGTCAGCACCTTGCCGTCGCGCACCACCTGGGTGCCATCGACATAAACGTGACGGATGGCGCGGTCGCTCGCCGAATAGATCAGGCTGCGCACCGGCTCGTGCGCCGGCTGCATGTAGGGATGGCTCATGTCGACCAGCGAGAAGTCGGCCTTGCAACCCGGCGCCAGCCGTCCGAGGTCGGGCCGGCGCAGGATCTTGGCGCCGCCGACGGTGGCCGCTTCGAAGGCGTGCCGCGTCGTACCCATCTTGTAGTTCATGGTGAAGACGCGGGCGAGGTAGCAGACGAGCCGGATCTCATCGAGCATGTTGTGCGGGAAGGTGTCGGTGCCGATGCCGACCGTGATGCCCGCGTTCATGTAGCGGCCGATCGAATTCATCACCATGCCGCGCCGGGCGAACACCGTTGGGCAATGCGCGACCTGCGCACCCGAATCGCGCAGCCGTTCGAAGTCGTTGGCATGCGGATAGTGGATCTGCGGGTGATCATTGAGGAAGATGCCATGGCCGATGATGAGATCGGGCCCGAGCACGCCGATCGAGTCGAGCCACTCGATGGGTGTCTTGCCGTGGCGATGCACCATCTCGTGGAACTCGACGACGGCCTGGCAGGCATGCGTCTGCATCGGCAGGCCGCGCCGCTTGGCCTCCTGCAGGGCCTCCTTGAAGAAGCCTTCGCCGCAGGTGTCGATCTGGGCCGGGCCGACCATGCCGGAGATGCGGCCGCTCGGATGCTTGGCCGCTTCGTCGAGCATCTTCATCGAGTTCTCGAAGGCCTTTGCGCCGGCCTTCTCGTCCCAGGCATATTCCACCGTGTGGCCGTTCTTGGTGAACCACACGCCCTGGCGCATCATCGGGCAGACAACGGCGCGGATGCCGGTCGAGGCGAGGTCGTCGACCCAGCCGTCGCGCGGCATCGAGAGATCCGAGATGGTCGTGACGCCGCTCTTCAGCAGTTCGGACAGCGCCACCTTGGTCGAGGGTCCTGCGTCCTCTGGATTCAAGCCGAATACCGTCAGGTATTCGTAGAGCGAACTCTGGCCCAGCTTGTCGCTGCCGTATTCCTCGGTCAGCCCCTTGTTGGCCGGCTCCGAGAAAGGGTGGCTGTGCACGTTCACGAGGCCGGGGATGATCATCATCCCCTTGCCGTCGATAGTCGTGTCGACCGGGCCGATGTAGTCCGGCCCGACATGGACGATTTCGTTGCCCTTGAACACGAAGTCGGCGTTCTCGAGATAGACGTGCCGCTGTTCGGCCTCGTCCCACGCAACGACGTGGTCGAGGCCGGCGATCTTGGTCGTCTTCATGGACGTTTCTCTCCCGTTGCTTACTTGAGCGCGATGCCGAGGCCCTTGTAGAGCGCGCAGCCGTAGTTGCCGTGCGCCTTCATGGGCTTGAGCTTCGCCCCCGTCACCAGGAACAGCGGCTCGTGATAGAGCGGGATCCAGACGAAGGCGTCGTGCACCTTCTGCTGGACCGCCTGGTAGGCGGCTGTGCGAGTAGCGTCGTCGAGCGCCTGCGAGCCCTTGTCGAGAAGCTCGTCGGTCTCCTTATCCTTCCAATTCATGCGGTTGGGCGTCGGTGTATTGGCCGACCGGAAGTAGAGGTTGAGCGCGTCGCCGGCGCTGACGTAGGGAAAGCTCATGCCGAAGGCATCGAATTCCTGGGTCGCGAGCTTGCCCCAGGCCACGGTCGAATCGAAGAGCTGGATCTGCAAGTCGACGCCCACCTTGCGCAGGTCGCCCTGAACCGCCTCGGCAATTTCCTTGAAGGCGCCGGAAATGCCGTAGACGATCGGGGCGAGCTTCTTGCCATCCTTGTAGCGGAAGTTGTCCGGACCCTTCTTCCAGCCGGCCTCGTCGAGCAGCTTTTCGGCTTCCTTGATGTTCTCGCCATACTTCGTCCGGTCGAGCTTGGGATTGAAGTCGAGCACGGTCGGCAGCAGCATCGTCGAGGCGGGTTCGGCGAAACCGAAGGTGACGGCTTCGGTGATGCCTTTCTGATCGACCGCGAGGTTTATGGCCTGGCGTACACGGACGTCGCTTACGAGCTCCTTGTCGATCTTGAAGCCGATGAAATAGCTCCAGAAATAGTTCTCGGCCTTCGAGACGTTGAGCGACTTGTTGGCCATCAGTTCCTTCAGCGACCAGTAGGGTACGTACTGGCTGGCATCGGCCTGGCCCGCCTGCAGAGCGGTAACGCGGGTATTCTCCTCGGGCACGACCTTCCAGATCACCTTGTCGACCTGGGCCTCGGTGTAGTCGTAGATGCCCGGTCCCCAGTTGTAGCCCTTGTGCTTGGCAAGCACGGTCGAATCGCGTGGCGTCCAGCTCTCCATGCAGTAGGGGCCGGTGCCGTCGAACGCTTTCACGCCGAAGTCGGCGCCGAGTTGCTTGGCCTGTTCGGCGTTGACCACGGTGTGGAAATACTGGGTCATCTGGAACAGGAGTTCGGAGAAGGGCTTCTTGAGCTTGTATTCGACGGTGACGTCGTCCGGCGCCGAGATCTTGTCGACGTCGCCCATGCGCCATTTCACCAGGCCCTTGGTCTCGGGATCGAGCCAGCGCTCGTAGCTTGCGACCACATCCTTGGCCGTCATCTTCTTGCCGCTGCAGAAGGAAACGTCGTCACGCAGCTTGAAGGTGTAAGTGAGGCCATCCGGCGAGGCCGTCCAGCTCTTGGCCAGGCCCGGCTTCAGCGTCTTCATGTCGAAGTCGAGGTTCACCAGTGTGTCGCCGATCATGTACATGACTTCGGCGCCCGACCGTGCCGTCGACTTGTGTGGATCGTAGCGGTCGGTGTCGATCTCGCGCACCACCGTCACGCTCTTCTGGGCGAGAGCCGGGCTCGCCGCACTCATCGCCGCCGCTGCTGCGGCCACTATCATCCACTTCGTCCGGTTGCTCATGACCACACCCTCCTATTGCCTCAGCTTGGGGTCCAGGGCGTCGCGCAATGCGTCACCCAGGACATTGAATGCAAGAACGACGAGAAAGATCGCGGCGCACGGGATCGTCGAGACGTGCGGCGCAATCGACAGGAATTTTCGGCCGTCGGCGGCCATACTGCCCAGCTCGGCGGTGGGCGGCTGGGCACCGAGGCCGAGGAAGGAAAGGGCAGCCCCGAGCAGGATCGCCTGGCCAAGCTGCAGCGTCATGTAAATCAGGATCGTCGGCCAGCAGTTGAGCGCGAGGTAGCGCCAGATCAACGCCGTGTCGCCGAGGCCCACAGCGCGGCCCGCCTCCATGTATTCCTGCTGCATGATCGACTGGGCGGCGCCACGGGCGATGCGCGCGATCGACGGCACGGCGGCGACGCTGAGCGCAATCACGAGCGAGCCGAGGCCGGTGCCGAGGACGGCGGCGATGGCGAGGCCGAACAGGATCGAGGGGAAGGAGAGCAGCACGTCTATCAGGCGCATCAGCGGCTGGTCGAGGCGCTTGAAATAGGCGGCACTCAACCCGATCAGCGCGCCGAGACCGCCGCCGACCACCACGGCGGTCACGCCCATGCCGAGTGTAGCGCGCAGGCCGAACAGGATGCGGCTCAGCATGTCGCGGCCCTGATTGTCGGCGCCGAGCAGGAAGTCGGGGCAACGCGCGCCGCCGATCGGGCAGAGGCGCAGGCGCATGTTATTGGAGTAGGGGTCGAAGGGTGCGATCCAGGGCGCCAGCACGGCCGCCGCGACGATCACGAAGAGAAGGAGCGCCGCGGTGGCCGCTGGCGGATCTCTCAGGATGCGTCGCCATACGGCGTTCTTGCGCCTGAGCGCGGCAATGGCGCGCTGGTCGGCGCCGCTCTGCAGGTTGAAGGTGGCGTCCGTCATGATGTCGTCTTCATGAGCGGGCGATCCGCGGATCGAGATAGGCGTAGAGCACGTCCACGATCAGGTTCACGACCATGAAGCCCACGGCCAGGATCAGAATCGCGCCCTGGGCCAGCGGAAAGTCGCTCGACGTGATGGCGCCCACCGCCATGCGGCCGACGCCCGGCCAGGCGAACATCGTTTCCGTCACGACCGAGCCGCCCAGCAGGAATCCGATCTGGAGGCCGACCAGGGTGACCACGGGGATCATGGCATTGCGCAGTGCATGGCGGATGGTGACGCGCCAGTCGGAAGCGCCCTTGGCGCGCGCCGTGCGCACATAGTCGGCGCCCAGAGTTTCGAGCAACGACGTGCGCGTCATGCGCGCCACCGGGCCCACGAACACCGCACCCAGGGTGACGGCGGGCAGGATGATGCTGAGGAACCCATCCGCCGTCCAGATCGGCCCGTTGCGCCCCTGGAAGGGAAGCAAGCCCGCGCCGCCGATGTACTGGATCAGCAGCAGGCCAACCCAGAACACCGGCACCGACACGCCCATGACCGACAGCGCCATGATCGCCCTGTCTACGGTCGTGCCGCGGCGACGCGCCGCCAGGGTGCCCAGTGAAATGCCGAGCGGCACCGCCCAGATGAGGCAGGCCAGCATCAGTTCGACAGTCGGCCAGAAGGTGAGGGCGATCTCGTCGACCACGGGCCGATTGGAGATCATGGAGCGGCCGAGATCGAGCTGCAGAACGCGGCCCAGATAGCCGGCGAACTGCACCCACAGGGGCCGATCGAGACCCATCTGCTGGCGGATCGCCTCGACTTCGGCCCGGGTGGCGGTGGGGCCGGCGACGACCGTTGCTGGATCGGTCGGCACGACCTGCAGCAGCAGGAAGCCGATCAGCAGCACGCCCAGCAGCACTGGCAGCGAAATCATCAATCGTTGGGCGATATGCCGCGCCATGTGGTGCGAAACCTGCTCCCGTTCGGGTCTAAACACTGGCCCACGCGGCGATACTCGACAAGCGCCGTACGGGTGGCATGATCGCTGCAAGAACCGCGCCGAGGAATGTTCGCATGACAACACAGAAGCTCACGGAAGCCGCCAAAGGCGTCTACATCATCGCCGCCACCCCGTTTACCGACGAGGGGGCGCTCGACCTGCAGAGCGTCGACACGCTCACCGATTTCTACCTGCGCTGCGGCGTCCATGGCTTCACCCTGCTCGGCATCATGGGCGAGGCGCATAAGTTGACGGCCGATGAATCCATTTCCGTCGTGAACCGCGTCATCGGTCGTGCCCAGGGCCGGCAGGTGATCGTGGGTGTGAGCCACGCCGGCCTGGAGAACGTGCGGCGACTCGCGCACGAGGCGATGATTGCCGGCGCGTCGGGCGTCATGGTGGCGCCGCCGCAAGGCCTCAAGGGCGACGACGGCGTCTACAACTACTATGCGCAGGTCTGCACCGCGCTCGGTCCCGACATTCCCCTGGTCTATCAGGACTATCCGCAGACCACCGGCGTCTATCTCGCGCCGCAGGTGTTCGAGCGCATGGTCGACGACTTCAAGCAACTCGTCATGCTGAAGCACGAGGATGCGCCGGGGCTGGCCAAGCTGACGCGCATCCGCGAGGGCGAGAAGAAGCCGGGCCGACGCCGCGTGTCGATCCTCGTGGGCAACGGCGGCATCTACTATCCGCAGGAGATGCGCCGTGGCGCCGACGGTCCGATGACGGGCTTCGCCTGGCCCGAGATGCTGGTGCAGGTCTATGAGCTCTTCGCTGCTGGCAAGGCCGAGGAGGCGGAAGACCTGTTCGACATCTACCTGCCGCTGGTGAAGCACGAGGTTCAGCCGGCAATCGGCCTCGCGCTGCGCAAGGAAGTGCTGTTCAAGCGCGGAGCCATCAAGAGCCCGAAGCAGCGCGCGCCGGGCTCCTCGCTCACCGCCACCGATCACGCCGAGCTCAATGCCTTGATCGCGCGGCTGGACCGCCGGCTCGCCGCCTCGGGCCACGGCCGCAAAGTAGCGGCGGAGTAGGGGCCAGGAAAAGATCATGTCCGACTACGATCTCGTCATTCGCAATGCCAAAGTCGTCACAGAAGACCGCCAGCTCGACGGCGACATCGCGGTCAAGGATGGCCGTGTCGTGGCTCTTGAACCGGCGATCGCCGGCAAAGGTGCCCGCGAGATCGACGCCGGTGGCAAGTTCGTCCTGCCGGGCGGCGTCGACAGCCACTGCCATATCGAGCAGAAGTCGGGCTTCGGCATCATGTGCGCCGACGATTTTTATACCGGCACAGTTTCAGCCGCGTTCGGTGGCACCACGACGGTGATCCCGTTCGCCGCCCAGCATCGCGGCATGTCGCTTCGCCAGGTGGTGAAGGACTATCACGAGGCGGCGACGCCCAAGGCGGTCATCGACTATGCCTTCCACCTGATCGTCACTGATCCCAGCCCGCAGGTGCTGGGGCAGGAGCTGCCGGCGCTGATCAAGGACGGCTACACCTCGTTCAAGATCTACATGACCTACGATGCGATGAAGGTCAGCGACTACCAGATGCTCGACATCCTGGCGCTGGCGCGGCGCGACGGCGCGCTGGTCATGGTGCATGCCGAGAACCACGACATGATCAACTGGCTGGCGCATCACCTGGTTGACCAGGGCCATGTCGCGCCCAAGTTCCACGCCATTGCCCATGCGCGGATCGCCGAGGCGGAAGCCACCAACCGCGCGATCTCGCTGGCGCGGCTGGTCGATGCGCCGTTGCTGCTGGTGCACATGTCCGAGATCGAGGCGATCGAGACGTTGCGCGAGGCGCAGAAGAAGGGGCTAAAAATCTTCGGGGAGACCTGCCCGCAGTATATCGCGCTCACCGCCGACGACATGGACAAGCCCGGCGTCGAAGGCGCGATGTGGTGCTGCAGCCCGCCGCCGCGCGATTCCGCGGCACAGGAGGCGGTGTGGGCGGCGCTGAAGGACGGCACCTTCCAGACCTTCTCGTCCGATCATGCACCCTACCAGTTCAACGCAGGCGGCAAGATCCCCAAGGGTGACAAGACCACTTTCAAGGAGATGGCCAACGGCGTGCCGGGCCTCGAAGTTCGGATGCCGCTGCTGTTCTCCGAGGGCGTGCAGAAGGGCCGTATCACGCTGCAGCAGTTCGTGGCGCTGACGGCGACAAACCATGCGCGGCTTTACGGTCTCTATCCGCGCAAGGGCACGATCGCCGTGGGTTCCGACGCCGATTTCGCCATCTGGGATGCCGACAAGGAAGTGACGCTCGACTGGAGCATGCTGCACGACAATGTCGGCTACACGCCCTACGCCGGCCGGCAGATCAAAGGCTGGCCAATCACCGTGGTGAGCCGCGGCCGCGTCGTGGTCGAGGGCGGCAAGCTCAACGCCGCGCGTGGCTCGGGCCAGTTCCTGCCCTGCGCCTCGCCCGATTCATCCAGGCCGTTCGGCCCGGCCGTACCCGAGCTGCAGGCGATGTCACGCTTCGACGCCAAGCCGCTGTTCTAGAGGAGTGAGAACTTGTCCCGTCGCCTGAAAGTGTCCTCCGCCCAATTGGGCCCGATCAATCTCGCCGACAGCCGGGCGAGCGTGGTCAAGCGCATGATCGAGATGCTGAAGGAAGCCGACAGCCGCGGCTCAAAGTTCGTGGTCTTCCCGGAGCTCGCGCTGACGACCTTCTTCCCGCGGTACTGGATGGAAGATCAGGCGGAGGTCGACAAGTACTTCGAGAACCAGATGCCGAGTCCCGAGACGGCGCCGCTGTTCGAGCTGGCGCGTTCCAAGGGCATCGGCTTTTACCTGGGCTATGCCGAGCGCACGGAGGAGGAGGGTAGCACCCACCGCTTCAACACCTCGATCCTGGTCGGGCCGGACGGAAGGCTGATCGGCAAGTACCGCAAGGTCCATCTGCCGGGCCATGACGACCACCGGCCGAACGTGCCGTACCAGCATCTCGAGAAGAAATACTTCGAGGTGGGCGACCTCGGCTTCAATGTCTGGAAGATGTTCAAAGACGAGGTGATCGTCGGCCAGTGCATCTGCAACGACCGTCGCTGGCCCGAGACCTTCCGCGTCATGGGGCTGAAGGGCGCCGAGATGGTGGTGCTGGGCTACAACACGCCGACCGACAACGTCTATGCGCCGCATGAGCCGCCCTATCTGCGCGTGTTCCATCACAATCTCTCTCTCCAGGCCGCGGCCTATCAGAATGGCATCTGGGTCGTGGCGACCGCCAAGGCTGGCAAGGAAGATGGCTACTGGTTGCATGGCGGTTCGGTCATCGTCGCCCCCACCGGCGAGATCGTGGCCAAGGGCACGACCGAGGAGGACGAGGTCATCTCCTACGACTGCGACCTCGCGCTCGGCGAATACATCCGCAACACCACCTTCAACTTCGCCAAGCACCGCCGCCCCGAACATTATAAGCTGATCACCGAGCGCGCCGGCGTGAAGGTCGAGCCCTCGAACTGAGGAATTCCAAAGTGCAATACGCCGTCTCTGACGTGAACCATCACGACCGCTACAAGATCCTGACCGCCTTCGTCCTGCCGCGTCCCATCGCTTGGGTGACGACGCTCGGGCCTACCGGCGTGGTCAATGCCGCCCCCTTCAGCTTCTTCAACGTCTTCGCCGAGGATCCGCCGCTCTGCATGTTTGCGGTGAACAAGCGACCGGACGGGCGCCTGAAGGACACCTGGCTCAATATCCAGCGCACTGGCGAGTTCGTGGTCAATCTGACCGACGAGCCGTTGGCGCGGGCAATGCACGACAGCAGTGGCGACTTTCCACCTGATGTCGGCGAGGCGGATTACCTTTGCCTGAAGCTGGCGCCCTCGGTTGACATCAAGCCGCCGCGTCTCGCCGATGCGCCGTGGGCGATGGAGTGCAAGACCTGGCAGGTGATCAACGTCAAGGAAGACCGCCAGCTCATCCTGGGTGAGGGGCTGCGCTTCCATATCCGCGACGAGCTGTGGGACCCCAAGGCGATGCGCGTCCACATGGAGCGCTACCACCCCGTTGGTCGCATGTTCGCCGACCGCTACTGCCGGACCGACGATCGCATGGAGTTCCCGGCGGCGCCGGTCGTGAAGGCGGAAGCGGCGGAGTAATCAGCGTCGCGAGGTGCAGCGTGGCCGGACGGTCTTGTATGCTCGTCTGAGGTGACCACCTTTGGGTAATGACCGCGCGTTCCGTTGAAGGCTGGCCGCGTTGGCTGGCTGCACTGTTGATGGGCCTGCTGTTCATCCTGGCCCTGCTGATCGTGTCGTGGCTTCTGCGGACCTGTGCACCGGTCGAGTCGTCGGCCAGGGTCGTTACGCTCGAAGCGGAGCCATCGCCACCACCGCCGGCGCCCGCCGATCCCACTCCGGCGCTCAAAGCCTCGCTCGACGATGTCGCGGCGGACGGCAGCAAGCTCACGGCCGAGCTCGCCGCCCTGGAGGCGGACATCAAGCGGCGCCTGGCGGAGTGCAAGCCGGTCGAGCCGCCCAAGCCACCGCCGAAGCCGCCACCCGTCGCCCAGGCGCCGCCACCGCCGCCACCAGCACCACTGCCGGCCGACCGATGGGCGCAGAAGGACCTCACCATGCTGCAGGGCTGCTGGCGGCTCGGGCGCGACACGCGGGGCAGCATCGACCTCAGCGGCCGGTCGGAAGCCTGCGACATCAAGGCGGGTCGCATCTGCTTCGGGGCCAACGGCGGCGGCGATCGCCAGACGACGGCCATCTGTCCGAGCACCGGCACCATCACCTGTGCCGCGCCGATCACGGCCAGGTTCGGCAACGACAGCACGCTCGGTACGACCCAGCCCGCCGTCCCCTGCAATCCGGCCAAGGCGCACTGGAATGGCCCGCCCAATGGCATGACCTGCCGCCGTGTCAGCGACACGCTGGCGCTCTGCCGCGACAGGCTCAACTTCGAGTACGAGTTCCGTCGGGAATAGATCCCCGAATGAACCGGCGCTTCAGGCCGACCAGCCGAGGCGCGATCTTCCGATCGCCATCGCGACAGCGGCCTGGCTCGGTTCGACCACGGGCAGGCCGACGTGGCGCTGCAGGCGGTCGCGGTAGCGGGCCATGCCGGCGCAGCCCATGACCAGCACGTCGGCGCCGTCCTCGTCGCGCAGCTCGGCCGCGACCTCGGCCATGCGGGCGAAGGTGATGGCCTCGTTGGAGAGTTCGACGACTCCGAGGCCGATGGCGCGATCGCCCGCCAGGCGGTCGGCCACGCCCATCTGCCCGACATAGCGCAGATGGCGCGGAATCGACTTCTTCAGGATCGAGATCACGCCGAAGCGCTGGCCGAGCGTCAGCGCGGTCAGGATGCCGCACTCGGCAATTCCGAGGACCGGCTTGGTCGTCATCTCGCGCGCCGCATGCAGACCGGGATCGGAGTAGCAGGCGATGACGAAGGCCGAGCAGTCGTTGTCGCGCTGGGTCACCATCTTGCCGATCGGTCCCACGACCTGCTCGGCATGGGCCTGGCTTTCGATACCGGGTGGGCCGTCTTTCAAGGTAACGCATTCGATGACGGGGCCGCCCTTCATGCGCAGCGGCTCCATGGCGGCATCGATGCCCTTGGTGACGGCTTCGGTGGAATTGGGATTGATGACGAGGATGCGGTCGGACATGAGTCCGAAGATGGCCTCTAAATTGCTAATCAACAATGCCTGATCTAACGTCCGCGCTTGGGGATTTCTTTGGGAGGCACGACATGATGAAACTTCGCTACGCAGCGCTCGCCGCGGCCATTCTGCTGTGCGCAAGCCCGGCATTTGCACAGGATAAACAGCCGCCGCTCCGGACCGGCGTCGACGGCACGTTCGCGCCTCATGCCATGCCCAAGCTCGGCGGCGGCGTCGAAGGTTTCCAGATCGATCTCTTCACCGAGGTCGCCAAGCGCATGAAGCGCGACATCACCATCGACGCGGTGAGCTTCTCGACGCTGATCCCCGGCATGCAAGCCGGGCGCTACGACTTCATCGCCGCGCCCACGACGGTCACCAAGGAGCGGGCGGAGAACATGCTGTTCACCTCGGGCTACCTGTGGACCGCCTTCCAGTTCGGCATCAAGAAGGGCTCGGCCCCGATCAAGGGTTGGGAAGACCTCAAGGGCAAGGCCGTCGCCGTCAACAAGGGCACACCCTACGAGACGCTGAGCAAGGCGATGGGCGAGAAGTACGGCTTCACCGTGCAGGCCTACGACACCCAGCCCGACGCCGTGCAGGCCGTGCTCTCCGGCCGTGCCTATGCCACGCTGGTCGGCAACACCTCGATTATCTATGCCGCGTCGAAGAACCCGATGCTGGTGGCCGACCTCGAGCTCAAGGAAACCCGCGCCGCCTGGGCGGCGCCGGTGCCGAAGAACAATCCGAAGCTCCGCGCGGAGCTGCAGGATGCGCTCGACTGCATGAAGAAGGACGGCACCATCGCCAAGATGTCGGAGAAGTGGTTCGGCAAGAAGCCGGATGCCGACGACCTCGCGGTGGTGATCACGCCGGGCTACGGCGTGCCGGGCATGCCGGGCTACGATCCGACTCCGCATGAGCTCAAGTGCGGCTGATCTGATCTGATGACACCGCAGCCCATCGTCGATGCGCGCGCGGTCCACAAGCATTTCGGCACCCTTCATGTCCTGAAGGGTGTCGATCTGAAGGTGGCCGAGCGCGAACTGGTGTTCGTGATCGGGCCGTCGGGCTCGGGCAAGTCGACCCTGCTGCGCTGTCTCAACCGGCTGGAGGAGCCTTCCTCCGGCTCGATCCTGGTCGACGGCATCGACATGCTCGATCCCAAGACCGACATCAACCATGCCCGCCGGCGCATCGGCATGGTGTTCCAGTCCTTCAACCTCTATCCGCACATGACGGCGCTCGGCAACGTGACGCTGGCGCTGCGCAAGGTCGCGGGCAAGAGCCGCGCCGAGGCTGACAGGCTGGGGCAGGCGGCGCTGGAGCGCGTGGGCCTGGCCGACCGTGCCGGGCACACGCCGGGCCAGCTCTCGGGCGGCCAGCAGCAGCGCGTCGCCATCGCCCGCTCGATCGCGCTCGAGCCCCGCGTCATGCTGTTCGACGAGCCGACCAGCGCGCTCGATCCCGAACTGGTGGGTTCGGTGCTGGAAGTCATGCGCAGCTTGCGCGAGAGCGGCATGACCATGGTGGTGGTGAGCCACGAGATGGGCTTTGCCCGCAACGCCGCCGACCGTGTGGTCTTCATGGACGACGGGCTCATCGTGGAGCAGGGGCCGCCGGCCGCAATCTTCGAGAAGCCGACCCAGGAACGCACCCGCGCCTTCATCGGCCAGATCCAGCGGCACTGACCGCTCACCGCGCATGACGACCTGGGACCGCTTCCTCGACACGTTCTTCAACGGCAAGGTCATGCTCAAGTACCTGCCGGACATCCTCTGGGGGGTGGTGGTCACGATCGAGCTCGCCATCCTGATCGTGCTCTCCGGCCTCGCCGCCGGCCTCGCGCTGGCGCTGCTGCGCAGCCTCGCCATCCGGCCACTCAACTGGCTGATCATCTTCATCGTCGATCTGTTCCGCTCGCTGCCGCCGCTGGTCATCATCGTGCTGATGTACTTCGGCCTGCCCTATGCCGAGGTCTCGCCCTCGGGTTTCGTCTCGACCTGGCTGTCGCTCGCCTTCGTGCTGATGGCCTTCTCCGAGGAGATCTTCTGGGCAGGCATCACCTCGATTCACAAGGGCCAGTGGGAGGCCGCGCGCTCGACCGGCCTGTCGTTCGGCGAAACTCTTATGAACGTCGTGCTGCCGCAGGCGCTGCGCCTCACCATCCCGCCGCTCACCAATCGCACCATCGCCATCACCAAGGGCACGGCCCTCGGCACCGTCGTCGCCGTCTCCGAGATCCTGGGGGCGGCAAGCTCGGCCATGTCCAACTCCTACAATCCCTCGCCGCTGATGATGGGCGCCGCGGCCTACCTCGTGCTGTTTCTCCCCGTCGTCGTGCTGGCGCGTCGTCTCGAAAGGCGCTTCGCATGGAAGCGATGATCCAGACCTTCTTTAACGTCGAGATCATCGCCGCCTCGTGGCCGATCGTGGTCGCGGGGCTGCTCAACACGGTGCTGCTGTCGCTGATCGTGGTGCCGCTCGGCCTGTTCGGCGGCCTCATCCTGGCGATGCTGGCCTCTATCCGTCATCCGCTGGTGCGCTGGCCGCTGATGGCCTGGGTGGATTTCTTCCGTGCCTTTCCGCCGCTGGTGCTGCTGATCCTCCTGTTCGCGGGCCTGCCGTTCGCCGGCCTCGACCTCGGCGGCTTCGCTTGCGTGGCCATCGCCTTCTTCCTCAACACCGGCTCCTACTACGGCGAGATCTTTCGCGCCGGCATCGAGTCGGTCCCCGCCGGCCAGGTCGAGGCCGGCCGGTCCACCGGCCTCAGCCGCCTGCAAGCCATGACCTACATCATCCTGCCCCAGGCGGTGCGCAACGTGCTGCCCGACCTGCTCTCCAACACGCTGGAGGTGGTGAAGCTCACCTCGCTCGGCAGCGTCGTTGCCGTCCCCGAGCTGCTCTACCAGGCGCGCCAGGCGCAGAGCCTGACCTACAATCCGACGCCCATCGTGGTGGCGGCGATCATCTACTTCCTGATGCTGTGGCCGCTGGTGCGGCTGCTGAGTCGCCTCGAAAACCGCGCGCTCGCGGGAAGGCGCTGACGACTTCTATTCCTCGAGCATCCGGCCGTCGGGAAAGATCGTGACCTTGCTGGGCACGCGCTGCTGCAGCGGCGGTGTGAGCGGCGGGACACGGCTGCCCTCGGCCTTCCACGCGCCGTCGACCTGCCGTTCGATCCGCTGCACCTTGTAACCCTGCGACTGGATGCGATCGCGCGCGAACGATTCGGTGTTCGGGTAAGGCTGAACCTGCTGAACGGGCGGGCCCGGAGTAGGCGCGGGCGGCGCCGGAGGCGCGAACTGTCCCGACGACGCCCCGGGGAAACGATGGTCGACTTGGGCGCCGGCCGTGCCGGCGAGGCCGATCAGCACGCCAGCAAGGAGGGAAGCGAGCAGGGGGATACGCATGGTCTTCACATGGGACCGCCTGCCGCGTCGTGCAAGCCGGCCTCCACGACCCGCGGAGGTCGAGAGTCCGCCATAATGGGTCTCAAGCGGTTGATTCTGGCGGGTAATCACCCGATGGCTGGTGTCGTCGTGTGCGCGGCAGAAGCGTGCATTTTCAGAGTCGCGATTTCCCGTGCGGACCGCGCGTCGATGGCTCGTGCGGCAACGACGGCAGCGGCGGGTTCCGGCGGACACGGGTTCGGGCATCGCTTCCTCCTCTTGATAGGAGGATAGTATATAAGAAAATACCGGTCAAGCCCTGGCGCGCCGCCGGGCCCACCATAGCCAGGCCGAGGCCACGATCAGCAGGGCAAAGGCGATCGGCCCGTGCGGGCTCGCATGCGCGGTCTGGAGCTCCCAGCCGAAGCCGAGCAGGGGCACCATGTTGAGCCAGCCAGCGCGGCCCGACAGCAGCAGCGCCGAGGCGACGAGAAAAGCGCTGGCGAAGGCCGCCCATGAGGCCGTCTCGCTCACCAGCGAGCCGACGCCGCCCACCAGCGGATCGACCCAGGTGGTGTTGAGCAGCAGCACGACGCCCTCGAGCTGCGCCGGGCTGAGCTTGCCGCGGGCCACCAGGTCCTGGACGACGAGGATCGTGCGGCCGAGGCCGATGCCGCCGATGCCGTCGAGCACGGTGAAGTAGACCGCGAAGACCAGGATCGCCGCGCGCGCCAGCCAGGCCGTGACCATGGCGGCTGTGCCTTCGCGGGCGCCGATGCCGTCGATCATCAGCCACAGGCCGACCGCGACCAGGGCCACCATCGGTGTCTGGATCATGTGCAGCACGAACCACCAGTGCGGCCCGAAGTAGGCGAGCGCCGAATGGTTGGCGTGTGGATCGGCTTGCGACAGGAACTGGTACATCCCGGGCGAGTTGGTGAAGCCGGAGGGATGAAACAGCTCGACGGTGATCAGCACGGCAGGCGCCACGAACAGGCAAAGCCACCACAGGACCTGCCTCATCGCTCCACTCGGTTCGCTGCTGGCCAACATTCCCCCCTTTGCTGTCGCGGGCGGACGATGGCAGTTGCGCCGCGGCCGGACAAGGCGCGCAGCTTGCGCCGGCGGTGGCGGCGACCTCGGCTCTGGGTCAAAATGACTTGATCCAAACACCTCTGGAGAGCCTTGATGAATCGCTGGAAATTGGCTGCCGTGGTCGTCGCCCTGATGCCGGGATACGGCATCACCGGGCCCACGACGTCCGCCGCGATTGCCCAGACAGCGGAGGACCCGGCGCGCTATCGCGCGGAGTTCTTCGGCAAGTTGAGCCAGGCGCTGGCCGGTCAACGCGACGTGCAGATCGTCGGCGACCGCTTCGTCATCCAGTCGGAGGTGCTGTTTCAGTCCGGTGCGGCGGTTATCCAGCCGGGCGGTGAAAAGCTGCTCGCCATCGTCGCCCGGCAGCTGGTCGAGTTCTCCGCCCGGATACCCAAGAGCGCCAATTGGGTTCTCCAGGTCGAGGGGCATACCGACAGCACGCCCATCAGCAATTCGCTGTACCCGTCCAACTGGGAGCTTTCCTCGGCCCGGGCAATCGCCGTGGTGAAATACCTGAACAGCATCGGCGTGCCCAACGAACGTCTGGTCGCCGCCAGCTACAGCCAGTACCAGCCGCTATCGAGCATCGACCGCGCCCGCAACCGGCGCATCGAACTCAAGTTCACCAATCGTTAGGGGCCAATCGCTAGGCACCAATCGCTGGATAGGGCGGCGCGCGCCTCATTCAGTGACGCGCGATACCTTCCAGAGTTTTTCCAGCCTCGCGGCGTCTTCGCTCACGCGCTCACGCAGCACCTGCGCGCTCTTGATATACTTGCTGGGATAGAGCGCGATCAGCCGGGCGAATTCCTCTCGGGTGGCCCCTTCGGCTTTCGCGGCGGCAATTGCCTCTTTGGCAATTTCCTCGTCCGGTCGATTATTCGCGAAGGGCGCCGTGCCGAAGCCAAAGCAACCCGCTACCAGATCCGTCCAAGCCATGTAGCCCCCAATCAGGGGCACCTTCTATAGAGTATTCAACGCGATCTCAATGCGCGGGCATGCCCGGTCGTGGTCCCCGATGTAGCTTTCCGGTTTGCAAGCACGATGCCGCGTAGCCAGATGGCCTCGTCCAACGGGGCTGGCGTACTCTGCTCTGGGCGGTCTATGAATTATCCATACGTTTCAGAGTCTTAAGGAGGGGGCGTGCCTTGGCCGACTTCGAGCGACTGACCCATGCACTGAATGACAATCCAGCTCTGCAACGGCGCGCGGCGCTGGCGGCGCTGTCGCTTACGGTGTGGGCAGGCCAAGACGTGGCGACCGTAAAGGTCGGGTCGCGCATCGCCGTCAGCCCCGGCGCCGCCCTCGGGGCCGCCTTCACCCTTTCCACCTCCGAAGCGAACTGGGCCGAGTTCGCCAAGCCGGTGCCCGCCGTCGGCTTCCAGAGCCTGGTCAGCATGCAGCGCATGGGCCACCTCAAGGTCGAGGGCGACATGGTGGCCTACGGGCGCAACCTCATCTTCCTCGAACAGCTCTTTGCCGCCCTTCGCCCCGCCGCGCCGGCGGAGCGGGTCGTGCCGGTGGGCGAGCCCGTGATCGAGCCGGTGGTCGGCCGTTACCTGCGGCTCGATTTCAACGGCCGCCCGCACCGCATCTATTTCGAAGAAGCCGGGCAGGGCATCCCGCTTGTGTGCCTCCACACTGCCGGCGCCGACGGGCGGCAGTATCGCGCCCTGTTGAACGACGCCGAGATCACCAAGCGCTTCCGTGTTCTCGTGTTCGACCTGCCATGGCACGGCAAATCCTCGCCGCCGCCCGGCTTCGAGCGCGACGCCTACAAGCTCACGACCGATCTCTATGTCGA
>CANJHI010000091.1 GCA_947474005.1 Alphaproteobacteria bacterium
GCCGCAGGCGGGGTTGCCGCTCTCTACACCGGCGGAGTGGCATCCGGTGCTGTTGGCGGAGCGACCTACAGCGTCACCAATCAGTTGCTTACAACGGGGAGTATAGACATTGGCCGGCTCGCCTTCGATACCGGTATCTCTGCATTTACAGCAGGCATTGGATCTGCGGCTTTCCAAGCGGGTAGTCGGCAACTCAGCAACGCAACAAAAGGCGAGATCGGCGAAGCCGCATCATTGAGCTACTATTGGCTTCAAGGCAGTCGATTGCTGGGAACGCAAGAGGTGATCCCGGGCTTTAGAACTCGGGTGGACAGCGTCTGGCAATCTGCCTCTGGTATGACCTATTACGTCGAGTCAAAATTTGGAACAGCTGGTCTTACTGCTGCGCAACGCGAGGCCCGCTCGGGACTTGGTGACGCATATCAAGTTGAACGTTGGGGTTACGATTGGGTCGGCCGGATTGGGGCCAATCTAGGCTTGGGATACGGCCTCGAAACTTCTGCATCGACCTTCACTGGCGCAAAGTAGGTAGCTCACGGTTTGCATCATGCCTGGAAATCGGAAGCTCTTGATTCAACAATTGCAGGAGAATCTAGTCCCGGCGCTCATTGCTCGCGGGTTCCAGCAACTTCCCCTCTCTGAGCGAGATGGAAAGAGTCGCGACATGGTGTCGATGCTACCGCTCGGCTATCTCAAACGTCAGCGAGATGGTAATCTCGACATAGTCGAGATTCAAATACATCCGCGGCGGATGGCATTCGTCATAGGTTTTGGCACCGCTCCGCCCGAAGGCGTCATACTGCCTTGGGCAAAATTGGCGCAAACTGAAGTTGGGGTTTCGTCTCTTGCTGAAAATTGTCGCCTTTATGCCAATAGGAGATTCATGACATGGTTTGGATCAGCGTGGACGTCCTTCTACAAAGACCAGTCACGCCACGCGATTGAGAGCATACAAAAAGCCGTTTCGCTCCTCCCCGAATTGGATGAATACTTTGGCCGCGGGGCAGTTGGACCGCACATAAAGTGCGTTTGTCAGGTCATTGACCCCACGTCCGGGCAACTCAAGTCCTCCATCCGATCGAGTTGAAACTCGCGCAACACCTACGACCTGCTCAACCGGCGTATCAGGGCGACCAATCCGATCGGCCGGGTGACAACCTTTCGATCCGCTGCCAGCAGATTCAGGTCGTTTCACCACCGCCCGCATAAACCTCGCCGAGCCGCCGGTGAAAATCGGCCGTCAGTGCACCGTCGTCGGCCGCCAGCGCGCCGGCGGCACGATCGACCTGCAGCCCTTCGCAGACATGCTTGATCGTGTCGGCGGCCTGCCGGTGATCGTCGGCGACGGCGCCGAACACATGGGTGAACAGGCGCGTGCGCAGGAAGGTGTGCGGCACGACCTGCTCGACGATCGCCAGGGTGCCGGCACGGCGCACCGTCAGCAGCGGCCAATGCCAGGTGAAGTCGGACGAAAGCACATGCTCGGCCAGAAGGTGTTCGACGCAGACCTTCCAGTTGCAGGCGATCTCGGTGGTGAGCGTGCCGCCATAGGCGGGCAACGGCGCCCCGAGGTCGGGCGCCGCCGCAGCCGGTGGGCCCAGCCTGAAGAAGGCGATGCCCGCTGTCAGGGCCGTCGCCAGGGACGCCAGATGGAGGTCCGGGGAGCCGGGATCCTTGGGCGCCACCGGCGGCGGCGCACTCAGGAACCGGCCCTGCAGGTCGTAGGTCCAGCCATGGAAGCGGCAGCGGAAGCTCTCGCAATGGCCCGAGGGCGTGTTCACCACCGGCATGTTCTGGTGCCGGCAGGCATTGCGCAGGATGCGGAGGACGCCTTCCCCGTCGCGCACGCCGAACACGCTCCAGCCGCCGACGCTGGCCGACACGAAGTCGCCCGGCTGGGCGAGCTGGCCCTCGGCGCAGAGCGGCAGCCATTCGGCCGCGAACATCGAGCGCTTTTCGACCTGGAAGGCCTCGGCGCCGCTGTAATCCTCAAGTTTCATGTCTTTTCGTATACAATATCGGGGTAGTGATGGCCAGAGGAGTCGATTATCCACATGTCGTTTGACCTGATAGATCAAAATTGTATACGATCTATCATCCAACCCGGAAGGAGGCTCTCCATGGCTAATAGTGCGTTCCGTCAGGCTCTCGAGGAAGCGATCAACCAGCGTCATTCGGCCGTGCATCCGTGGAGCGAGGCCTGGACCTCGGGCAAGCTCGACCGTCGCCTGCTCGGCGAATGGATGAAGCAGCACTATCACTACGTCAGCCACTTCGCGGAATGGGTGGCCACCGTCTACGCCAACTGCCCGCATCAGGACGTGCAGCACTTCCTGCTCGAAAACGTCACCGAGGAAGAAGGCCTGGTCGGCATGGGCGGCGCCGCCCCGGTACGCCATTCCGATCTGCTCCTCGAGTTCGGCGAGATCTGCGGCATGAAGCGCGACGAGGTGCTGGCTGCGCAGATCAACGGCCAGCTCCTGCCCGAGACTCTCGGCCTGCAAAGCTGGTGCACGGTGCAGTCTCGCAAGCCGTTCGTCGAGGCGCTGTCGGGACTACTGATCGGGCTCGAGAGCCAGGTGCCGCGCATCTACAGCAAGACCACGCCGCCGCTGCTGGAGAAGTACGGTTTCAGCGAGGACGAGGTCACCTTCTTCACGATCCACATCGCCGCCGACATCGAGCATGGCGAGAAGGGCTTCGAGATCGTCGAGAAGCACGCCACGACCGACGAGCAGCGCGCGGCCTGCGTCCGCACCGTCAAGGAAGCGGCGATGATGCGCCGCCTCTATCTCGACGGCGTGTACCGTACTTTCATCGAGAAGCCGCAGGTCGAGAAGAAGAAGCTCGCGGCCTGATGCATACCTTCAGCACCCTGACGCTCGCCGAGGCTCACCTGATCCTCGACGCGGCGCAAAAGAAGGCAGAGGAGCTCGGCATTCCCGAGGTCCTCTGCGTCGCCGACAACGCGGGCTACCCGATCGCGCTCCGCCGCCTCGATGGTGGCAAGGTGACCAGCGTGCAGATCGCCATGAACAAGGCGTTTACCGCGGCGGGCCACCGCAAGCGCACCGACAACTACAAGAACTCGCTGCCGGGCGAAGAGGCGTTCGGAATCTGGACGCAGCACGGCGGCCGCTTCACGGTGTTCGTCGGCGGCTTCCCGATCTTCGTCGATGGCCAGTGCGTGGGCTCGGTGGCGGCCTCGGGCGGCAACGGCGAGCAGGACATCGCCTGCTGCGAGGCGGGCATCGCGGCCCTCATGGCGCATCTCGGCAAGAAATGAGCGACGCTCCTCCTCCCGCACCTGATCGCGCTTCGCTCAGCAAGGTGGTGGCCGAACAGATCCGCGGCCAGATCCTGAGCGGCAAGCTGCGGCCCGGCGAGCGCCTGGTCGAGGACCGGCTGTCGGCGGAACTCGGCGTGTCGCGCGTGCCGGTACGCGAGGCGCTGCTCGGCCTCTCGGTCGAGGGGCTGGTGAATTTGGAACCGCGTCGCGGCGCGTCGGTCGTCGAAATCTCACCGGAGACGGTCGCCGAGTTGGTCGAAGTGCGTTCGTTGCTGGAAGGACTGAACGCCCGGCTGGCAGCGCGCCGGCACGATCCAGCCATCGTGGCCGAACTGAGCGACGCGCTCAGGCGCGGCAATGCCGCGGCGGGTGCCGGCTCGGCCGAGGAGCTGGCGCTGCTCAACGCCGAATTCCACGACCTGCTGGCGGTGGCCAGCCGCAACACCGTGCTGTCGGGCGTCATGCGCTCACTGCGCGAACGCACCAGCCTCGCCTTCGTCCTCAACGGCCGCACGCGCGCGCTGCAGGACTGGAAGGAACATGCCGGCGTGCTCGCGGCCGTCATCGACGGCGACGAGGACCTGGCCGAGCTGCTGGCCATGCGCCATGTGCAGAACGCCGCGGCGGCGTTTGCAGCGGCTGCGGCGGAGTCTGCGGGCTAGCGCTCGCCGCGGTGATCGAAAGCTCCGTCGTCCCGACCGAAGCGCGTAGCGCGCAGTGGAGGGACCTTCTCTCCACGACAAGCCTCCACCGCTAGAGAGAAGGCCCCTCGGCTACGCTCGGGGCGACGGGGACTGTTCTAAGGCCCCTTCATCGGCAGGCCGCCGAGATGGGTGCCGGCGTCGACGATCAGGAATTCGCCGGTGATGTTGCTGGCGCTGGTGAGAAAGAAGATCACTGCCTCGGCCATCTGCTCGGGCGTGCCGGCCTGGCGCAGAGGCGTGGTCTGCTCCTGGGCATCGCGCAGTTTCTCGTAGTTCTCCTGGCCGAGCGCGCCCAGAAGCCAGCGGGTCTGAATAAAGCCCGGACACACCGTGTTCACGCGCACCGCCGGTCCGAACCAGCGCGCCAGCGACAGCGTCAGCGTATTGAGCGCGCCCTTCGACGCGGCGTAGGGGATCGAGGTGCCGACGCCCATGACGCCCGCGATGCTGGAAATGTTCACGATCGAACCACGGTCCTGGTTCTCGTCCCACTGCTTCTTCATCGTCGGATAGACGGCGCGGCTCATCATGTAGGGGCCGGTGACGTTGACGCGCAGGATGCGGTCGAAGTCTTCCGGCGTCACGCCCTCGAGATCGCCCTGGCTCTGGAACTTGGTCGTGCCGGCATTGTTGACCAGCCCGTCGATGCGGCCCCACTTGCTCATGGTCTCGGCCGCGAGCTTGCGGCAGTCGGCGTCCTGGCCCATGTCGGCCTGCACGAGGATGGCGTCGACGCCCTTGGCCTTCACGGCGGCGTAGGTCTCGTCCGCTTCCTTCTTGCTCTTGGTGTAATTGATGGCGACATTCCAGCCGCGCCCCGCGAGGTCGACCGCGCATGCAGCGCCCAACCCCGTCGCCGAGCCCGTCACGATCGCCACCTTGTTCTTCTTCGCCATGTCGTTTTCTCCCGATATCTCGCGCCACCCTTCATAGGCTAGGATAGCATCCCATGGCAGACCTGTTTTCCCTGAAGAACCGCGTGGTGTTGCTGACCGGGGCGTCGCGCGGCCTGGGCCGCGACATGGCCCTCACCCTGGCCGGCGCCGGCGCCACCGTGCTCTGTGCCGGCCGCAGCGTGAAAGAGCTCGAGGCCACGGCCCGGGCGATCGCGAAGAAGGGCGGCAAGGCCCATGTCGTGCCGCTCGACATCACCAACGAAGAGGCCGTGTGCGCCCAGGTGCGGGCGATCATCCGCAAGCATCGCCGCATCGACGTGCTGGTGAACAATGCCGGCGTCATCCACCGCGAGAATATCGTCGACACCGCGACCGCGGATTTCCGCAAGGTGATCGAGACCGACCTGATCGGCCAGTTCGTACTGGCGCGCGAGGTCGGCCGGCACATGCTGGCGCGCGAGTACGGGCGCATCGTCAACATCTCCTCGGTGATGGCCATCCTCGGCCGCGCCTCGGTGGCGGGCTATGTCTCGGCCAAGCACGGGCTGGTGGGACTCACCAAGAACCTCGCCGCCGAATACGGCCCGCACGTCACCGCCAACGCCATCGCGCCGGGCTACATCCGCACCGAGCTCAACGTGCCGCTGCAGCAGAACAAGGCTTTCAACGCCATGCTGGAACAGCGCACGGCCTCAAAGCGCTGGGGCAATCCGGCGGATCTGCGCGGCGCCCTGCTGCTGCTCGCCTCCGACGCAGGCGCCTACATTACCGGCCACACGCTGGTGGTCGACGGCGGCCTGACGACGATTCTGGCGTGAAGTAGCGGGCTTGAGCATGTCGGGCGTTCCCCGCTGGGCGATCCTGCTGCTGGGCGCGGGCCTGATCCTGTTCGGCATCGCGGCGTCGCTGGGCTGGATCCGCGATCCCTCCCTCGCCAAGGCGGATTACGTCGGCACGACCGACGTGTCGGCCGAAGAGGCCAAGCTCTATCGCGCCGTGCCATTCGAATGGCGCATCACCAGCGCCGCCGGCTCGTTCAAGGGCGACGACAAGGCTTTTATCCGCATCGACACGTCGGGTGAGCGCACGGTGCTGTGCGGCTGGGTCCGGCTCGACAAGGCCGGCGCCTCGATCCGTGCCACGCGCTGGCTGAGCGAAGCACGGCTGGCCGTCGGCGACCTCAAGGTGACGGCGCTGTTCATCGCGCCCGTCGACAAGCCACCCGGCGACGGCCTCAACGCCGGCTGCCTCCGCCTCGACGACGGCCTGCGTCTGCCGACGGATGCGGCGATGACGCTCGAAGGACAGCCGGTGCGGGAGTAGCGCGCCCGTTCCGTCGTCCCGAGCGAAGCCGAGGGACCTTCTCTCCTCAATAAGACTGTCGCTGTTGAAGCAAGGTCTCTCCACTCCGCTTCGCTTCGGTCGAGACGACGGTTACGGAGAATTTAGTAGATGCCGTTGCGGCCGTGCTTGATGAACGCAGGTCGCGCGCTCAGGCGCTCGTAGTAGGCTTCGACGGCGGGAAACGACGGTCGTTGCATCGGTGTCAGGAACCACCGGTTCACCGACAGGCCGATCGGGATGTCGGCCAGCGTGAAGGCAGGACCAGCGACGTAGGCCTTGGTCGCCGCGAGTTGGGCGTCGAGGATGCCGAGCATGCGCGTCCAGTCCTGCCTCGACGCCTCGATCTGGCGGGCGTCGTCGAAGGCCGGATCTTTACGTGCCAGCGCCATGAAGGCGTAGCGCCAGGCTGAATTGAATTCGGTCGCCTGCCAGTCGATCCATTTCTCGACCTCGGCCCGCGCCCGCGGCTCGGACGGCAGCAGCGAGAGCGCGCCGTGGCAGCCGGCCAGGTAGCGCAGGATGGTGTTGGATTCCCACAGGACGAAATCGCCATCGACGATCACCGGCACCAGCCCGTTGGGGTTGTGGGCGCGCTCCGGACCATCGTCGCTGCGCTCGTAGGCCAGGCCCAGTTCCTCGCAGGCCCACAGCACCTTGCGGGCGTTGATCGAGCTTGCCTTGCCGATGATGCGCAGCGCCATGCGGGTCCCCTGTTCCCGCCGCCAGCGATACAAGCTCGGCTGGCGAAATGCCATCGGTGGATCGACCCGACCGCCCCGCCATGTTAGGCAAAAGGCCAGCTTTTCCGCGGAGGTTCTCTCATGGCGCGACTCGGGTTTGGCGCATTTCTCGCCCCTCATCATCCCATCGGCGAAAACCCGATGCTGCAGTTCCGGCGCGATATCGCCTTCGTAAAACATCTCGACGAGCTGGGTTACGACGAGTTCTGGTGCGGCGAGCATCATTCGTCGGGCTGGGAAATGATCGCCTCGCCCGAGATGTTCCTCGCTGCCGCCGGCGAGCACACCAAGCGCATCAAGCTCGCAACCGGCGTGATCTCGCTGCCCTACCACAATCCCTTCAACGTCGCGCAGCGCATGGTGCAGCTCGACCATATGACCGGCGGCCGCGCCATCTTCGGCTCGGGCCCCGGTGCGCTGCCCTCCGACGCCTATGCGCTGGGCATCGATCCGATGACCCAGCGTGACCGCCAGGACGAGGGCATCGACATCATCCGTCGCCTGTTCCGCGGCGAGCGCGTGACGCAGAAGGGCGAGTGGTACGACCTGCACGACGCTGGCCTGCAGCTCCTGCCGCTGCAGGAGGAAATGCCCTTCGCCGTGGCGTCGCAGATCAGCCCGTCGGGCATGACGCTCGCCGGCAAGTACGGCATCGGCATCATCTCGCTGGGCTCGATGTCGACCGAGGGCCTGACCGCGCTGCCGACGCAGTGGGGCTTCGCCGAAACGGCGGCGAAGAAGTACGGCCAGACCGTCGACCGCAAGAACTGGCGCGTGCTGCTCAACTGGCATATCGCCGAAACCCGCGAGAAGGCACGCGAGGAGGCCAAGCACGGGCTGATGCGCTGGCACAACGAATACATCCACGGCACGCTGCAGCGTCCCGGCTCGCAGCCCTACAAGACCCCGGACGCCGCCGTTGACGAGATGTCGGGACCGGGCTCCGCTGCCGTCATCGGCACGCCGGACGATCTGGTGAAGATGATCAAGGCCGTGGTCGACCAGAGCGGCGGGTTCGGCACCTGCGTCGGCTTCGTGCACGACTGGGCCAATCCGGAGAACACTTTCCGCAGCTGGGACATGGTCGCGCGCTACGTCATCCCCGAGATCAACGGCTACGTGACCAAGCTGCGCGAGTCGGAGAAGTACCTCCAGCAGAACCGCGGTGTGTTCGACCGCGCCGGCCAGGCCATCATGGCCAAGATCATGGAGAACAAGGACGCCGCCGAAGCGCTCAAGGTGACGTCCAACCCGCGCGTCAGCGCCGCGGCGGCGCAAGTGCCGAAGGGCCTAGGCAAGCAGGCGGCGGAGTAGCCAGACTCATCTACTCTTATTCCTCTCCCCTTGGGGGAGAGGTTAGGTGAGGGGGACTCTCGTCCGAACAATGTGGACCTCCCCCTTACAAAGGGTCGTGGCGTCGACGATCTCAAAGAACTGGAAGATTGCCTACAAACTCGCCCACTAGCGGGGCTTGTCTGTCGGATTGGTCACGACCGGTTCAGTTGTCACTTTTACAGCACCGGGTGCAGGCTTCGAGTTGGGGTCTCCAGGCCCGAAAAAGAAGTTCCGTGGACCCTCCTGCGCCAGATCCGGCATAAGTGCGCGCATAGCTAGCCCAAGATGGTGTGAAGCCTCCGAGACTTGATCAATCAGCGAAGGAAGATCAGAGGCGAGAATGGGCTTCAAAGGCACAAGGTGGTAGTGGCAACCGGGAGTTACACTGCCGTCAGGCGCCCAATATTGCCCCCACACGCCGTGAGAGAGGTGATTCCTGTGCCCGATGAGCTTTCCCATGGCTTTACAGACTGCGACGATGGGTGCCGCCTTTTGTTCATCGGCGAGCTGCTTTAACATGGCGATGCGGGGCGCCGTCGTGGCGCCACCCGTCATTGTGATGACTGTCCCGATCTCAATTTTGGCAAGACGTGCCATCAAGACGGTGACGATAAAGTCGATCTGAGACCACACAGCATTGAAATAGCCGAGCTGAGCGAGTTGCTCGACCGAAAGCGGTACGGTGAATTCAGGTGGTTTTGATTGGTCGTTCACGCCTTCACCCCACCTGACAATGGATTTCACCCCTGTGGACCTCCCCCTTACCAAGGGGGTGCTCTACCACTGAGCTAGGGACAAAGCCTCCGGCCCCTAGCTCCCGAAGCTAGTGCTCTACCCCCTCACCTAGCCTCTCCCCCAAGGGAGAGAGGAACATGAAGAGTGAGGCCTAGGCCTAAACCTACCCCTCCTCCACCCCGAACTCCTTCTGCATCGCCCGCACGCCTTCCTGGTGCGGGGTCCACATGCGGCCGCCGATCATGCCGCCATCGACGACAAGATCGTGGCCGTTGATGAAGCTCGATTCGTCCGATGCAAGGAAGAGTGCTGCATTGGCGATGTCGTCGGTCAGACCGGCGCGCGGGATCGGCTGGGCCTTGGCCATGCGCGCCTTCATACCTTCCGCCAGGCTGTCGGCCTTGTCGGGCGGCAGGCCCAGCGCCTTGGCGAAGATGCCGGTGGCGATGCCGCCGGGCGAGATCGAATTCACCCGCACGTTCTTCTCGCCGAGCTGCATGGAGACGCACACCGTGAGGTGATTCACGGCGGCTTTGGCGGCGCCGTAGATCATCGACGTCGAGTAGCCGGCGCGCCGGGCGGCGACGCTGCCGTTGTTGATGATGCTGCCCGAACCCTGCTTCATCATCACAGGCGCGGCGTGCTTCATGCCCAGCATGACCGAGCGCACGAGGGTGGCCATCGCGGCGTCGAAGCCCTCGACCGGCACCGTCTCGATGCCGCCGACCGGCGACGGGCCGCCGGCATTGTTGAACAGACAGTCGAGCCGGCCCCATTTGGCGAGGCAGGCGTCGATCATCGCCTTCACGTCGGCTTCCTGGGTGGCGTCGGCGCGAATGAACAGGCAGTTGTCCTTGCCCAGCTGGGCCTCGAGCGAGCGGCCGTGCTCCTCGCGGCGGCCGCTCGCCACGACCTTGGCGCCTTGCTGCACGAAGATCTCGGCGGTGCGCCGGCCGATGCCGCTGGTCGCGCCCGTCACGATGGTGATCTTGCCGTCGAGTCTTCCCATGGCCATCTCCCCTTTGCTTGGCCGGAATGATACACCAACGCCAACGAGGAGCAGCAGATGACGGTGTTGGGTATTTTGGGCGGTAGCGGCGTCTACGACATGGCGGGGCTCAAGAATGCCGAGTGGCGGCGGATCGCCTCGCCGTTCGGCGAAACCTCCGACGAATTCCTGTTCGGCGTGCTCGACGGGCTCGACGTGGTGTTCGTGCCGCGCCACGGCCGCGGCCATCGCCATTCGCCGACGTCGATCAACTACCGCGCCAACATCGATGCGCTGAAGCGCGTCGGCGTCACCGATATTCTCTCGCTGTCCGCCTGCGGATCGCTGCGCGAGGATCTGCCGCCCGGGCATTTCGTGGTCGTCGACCAGTTCATCGACCGCACCTTCGCCCGCGAGAAGAGCTTCTTCGGCGAAGGCCTGGTGGCGCACGTCTCGATGGCGCAGCCGACCTGCAACCGGCTGGCCGAGGCGGTGCACGACTGCGCCGTGCAGGCCGGCTTTCCGATCAGGTTCGGCGGCACCTACATCGCGATGGAAGGGCCGCAGTTCTCGAGCCTGGCCGAGTCGAAGTTGTATCGAAGCTGGGGGTGCGACGTCATCGGCATGACCAACATGCCGGAGGCCAAGCTCGCCCGCGAGGCGGAGATTTGTTACGTGACCGTCGCCATGGTCACCGACTTCGACTGCTGGCATCCCGACCATGGCCACGTGCAGGTGGCCGACATCGTGCGCGTGCTGACCGAGAATGCCGAGAAGGCCAAGGCGCTGGTCGCCATGATGGCGCCGCGCCTCAAGGCGACGCGGCCCGCGCCCTGCCCGGCCGGCTGCGACCATGCGCTCCAGTACGCGCTGATCACCGCGCCCGACGCGCGATCGCCCGAGATGGTTAAGAAGCTCGATGCCGTCGCTGGCCGAGTCTTGAGGCAGTAAATCAAATCGCCGGCGCAAGCCGGTGCGCGACCAGCGAGGCATAGCGCGCGGCCACCGGCAGAAACGCACGGAAATCGAGGTGGCTCTCCGCACCGGCGAGGTCGCTCAGGCAGCGCACGTTGACGACCGGTATGTCGTGGCCCCAGCGGCTCGCGACCTGGGCCACCGCGCCGCCCTCCATCTCGACGGCCTGCGCCTGGAACGTCGCGTGGAGGCGCCGCCGCGTGTCTTCCGAATTGACGAAACTGTCGCCGGTCAGGATCGCGCCGAAGTGCACGGCCGGCGTTCGGCGACCGGCACCCACGGTCTCCGGCAAAGGATCCAACGCCAGGCCTTCCACGGCCTCCCGCAGGCGCGCCACCAAGGCCTCTTCCACGGGATAGCCCGGTGTCGAATCCTGGCCCAGGGAGGGCCGGCTGCCGGGCTGGATGTGGACGAAGCGGTCCTGCTTTTCAATGCCGTAGTCGTGCTGGATGTTGCTGGTGCCGACCACGATATCGCCGACGCCCAGCGCCGGATCGAGGCCGCCGGCCACGCCGCACAGCATCAGCGCGCGACAATCGAAACGGTCGAGCAGCAGGACTGTGGCCACGCCGGCATTGACCTTGCCCGCGCCCGATTCGACGAACACCGCCTCGCGGCCGGCGATCCGGCCCCGCCAGAAGGGCAATCCCCCGATCAGGGTCACCTCGGCCGACCGGTCGGAGAGATGCGCCAATTCCTCAGGAAGAGCCGTTATGACGCCCAGGAGCCTGTTCACCATGGATGAATGGGTTATAAGTTCGCCGCCTCCCACACAACCGGTTCCGTGACCCACACCCTTCCCCCGCTCTCCGACCTTCGCCAGGCCTGCACAGACCTCGCGGAAGCCGCCGCCGTCGAAATCATGCGCATCTATGCCGGCGACCTCGGCGTGCGCGACAAGGCCGACAAGAGCCCGGTCACCGACGCCGACCATGCCGCCGAGCTGGTCATCGTAGCGGGCCTCCGCGCGCTCACACCCGGCCTGCCGGTGGTGGCCGAGGAGGAGATGGCCGCGGGCCATGTGCCCAAGCTCGACGGCGGTCCGTTCTGGCTGGTCGACCCGCTCGACGGCACCAAGGAATTCATCAAGAGGAACGGCGAGTTCACAGTGAACATCGCCCTGATCGAGAACGGCCGACCGACCCTAGGTATCGTGCTGGCGCCCGCCACCGAGTTGCTGTGGCGTGGGGCCGCCGGTCTCGGCGCCGACAAGCGCGAGGGCAGTGGCGCCTTCGTGCCCATCTCGACACGCGCATGTCCGCCGCAGGGCCTGACGGCGTGTGCCAGCCGCAGCCATGCCATCTACAGCGACCTCGACATCTGGTTCCGCAACAACAACCTCACCGTCGCCGACCGCGTGCAGGCGGGCTCGTCGCTGAAATTCTGCCTGATCGCCGAAGGCAGAGCCGACATCTATCCGCGCTTCGGGCCGACCAACGAGTGGGACACGGCGGCGGGCCAGGGCGTGCTGGAAGCCGCGGGCGGCGAAGTCGTCACCACCGACGACCGGCCCCTGCTCTACGGCAAGCCGCGCTTCTCCAATCCGCACTTCATCGCCCGCAGCATGGCGGCGCGATGAGGGTTGCCGAGCCGACGGCGCAGTCGGTCGCCGAGGCGGCACGGCTGCTGCGTGACGGCCAGCTCGTCGCCTTCCCGACCGAGACAGTCTATGGGCTGGGCGGCGATGCCACCAACGATCGTGCGGTCGCGGCGATCTTCGAGGCGAAGGGGCGGCCACAGTTCAATCCGTTGATCAGCCACGTGCTCGATGCCACCGAGGCGCAAAAATTCGTGTGCTGGACGCCGACTGCCGAGAAGCTCGCGGCGCGGTTCTGGCCCGGCCCGCTCACTCTGGTGCTGCCGCGCAGTCCGGGTTCGCCGATCTCGCTGCTGGCCACGGCAGGCCTCGACACCGTGGCGATCCGCGCGCCCTCGCATCCCGTGGCACAAGCCTTGATCCGCGCCGCTGGCCGGCCGATCGCCGCGCCTTCCGCCAACCGCAGCGGCGCCGTCAGCCCGACGCGTGCCGAGCATGTGGCGGAGTCACTGGGCGAGCGCGTGCCACTGATCCTCGACGGTGGGCCTTGCCTCGTCGGAGTCGAATCGACGGTGCTCGATCTCACAGGCACCACACCCACCCTGCTTCGTCCCGGCGGCGCCACCCGCGAGGCGATCGAGGCGGTGGTCGGGCCGATCGCCGTGAGCGACGCGCTTCCCTCCGGCGACTCGGCGCGCAAGTCGCCCGGCCAGCTCGAAAGCCACTATGCACCGGCGCGGCCGGTGCGGCTGGGCGCCATCAGCGTCGGCGCCGACGAGGGCCTGCTGGCTTTCGGACCCACGGTGCCGCAAGGCGCGATGCTCACCTATAATCTCAGCCCGTCGGGCGATCTCGGCGAGGCGGCGGCCAACCTGTTTGCCATGATGCGTACGCTCGACCGGCCCGGGATCGGCCGTATCGCGGTCATGCCCATTCCGGAAACGGGCCTCGGCCTTGCGATCAACGACCGTCTGCGCCGTGCAGCCGCGGATGACGGCAGCCGGCGCGGACGCTAGATTTCCCGGCCTAGGGAGAAGAACAAGACCATGCCAGACACCGTCATTGCGCCCGTCATTCCGACCGTCCCGGTGACGCCCGCCGTCCTCGACGCGCTACGCACCATCGTGGGCGAAAAAGGCCTCATCCTCGACGAGCAGGGCAAGCAGCCGTTCGTGACCGACTGGCGCGGCTCGACCGTCGGCACCGCCGCCGTCGTGGTTCGTCCGGCCACCACCGAGGAAGTGTCGAAGGTCGTAAAACTCTGCTTCGACAACGGCATCGCCATCGTGCCGCAGGGCGGCAACACCGGCCTGATGGGCGGTGCCACGCCGTGGCCTACTCATTCTGGCATCCTGCTATCGCTCGGCCGCATGAACCATGTGCTCGAAGTGGATCCGGTCGGCTATTCGATGACCGTCGAGGCCGGCTGCGTCCTGCAGACTCTGCAGGAGACGGCGGCGGGGCACGACCGCTTCTTTCCGCTCAGCCTCGGCGCCCAGGGCTCGTGCATGATCGGCGGCAATCTCTCGACCAACGCTGGTGGCGTACAAGTGCTGCGCTACGGCAACGCGCGCAATCTGGTGCTGGGGCTGGAAGTCGTGCTGCCCAACGGCGACGTCTGGAACGGGCTGCGCTCACTCAAGAAGGACAATACCGGTTACGATCTGAAACATCTCTTTATGGGAGCTGAAGGCACGCTGGGCATCATCACCAAAGCGGTGCTGAAGCTGTGGCCGGCGCCCAAGGACGTGGCCACGGCCTGGCTCGCCATCCGCGACCCGCAGGCCGCGATCGAGATCCTGTCGGAGGCGCATGCCGCGTCCGAAGACAACGTCGGCTCCTGCGAGCTGATGAGCCGCGTCTGCACCGACATGGTGCTGCGCCACATTCCCGGCACGCAGGACCCGCTGAAAGCCGACACGCCGTGGTTCCTGCTGCTCGAATGGACCTCGTCACGCCCCAAGGCCGACGGGGCCGAGGGCATGTCCGACAAGATGGAGCAGTTCCTCGCTGATCAGCTCGACGCCGGCCGCGTGATCGACGCGGTGATCGCCCAGAGCGAGGCGCAGGCGCGCAACATGTGGGTGATCCGCGAATCGGTGGCGCCCGCCTCGCGCGCCGAAGGCCCCGGCCTCAGCTACGACATCTCGGTGTCGATCTCGAAGGTGCCGGAGTTCATTGAACGGGGCCTCAAGGCCGCGCTCGACATCCTGCCCAGCATCCGGCCCTACCCGCTCGGCCATATCGGCGATGGCAACATCCACTTCTCCTTTATGGGACCGAAGGGCATGGACCGCCCGACGCTCAGCCAGTATTCGCCCGCCATCACGCGCGCGGTGAACGACCTGGTGACCAGCCTCGACGGCTCGATCTCCGCCGAGCATGGCATCGGCATCGACAAGCTCGACGAGCTGGCACACTACCGCTCCAAGATCGAGCTCGACACGATGCGCTCCCTGAAGCGCGCGATCGATCCGAAGAACATCATGAACCCTGGGAAGATCCTGCGCCTGTGACCGATTTCATCGACAAGCTGCGCGCCATCGTCGGCGACAAGGGCTTGATCACCGACGACGCGGGCAAGCGTCCCTACCTCACCGACTGGCGCGATGCCTACCTCGGCAAGGCGCTCGCCGTGGTGCGGCCGGTCTCGACCGAGGAGGTCGCCGGTGTCGTCAAACTGTGCGCGGCCGAGAAGGTTGCCGTCGTGCCGCAGGGCGGCAACACCGGTCTGGTCGGCGGCGGCATCCCGCTGGAAGACGGCCGCGAGATCCTGCTGTCGCTCAACCGCATGAACCGCATCCTCGAGATCGACGAGATCGGCTACTCGATGACCGTCGAGGCCGGCGTGATCCTGAAGACCATCCAGGAGACGGCGGCCGCGCACGACCGCCTGTTTCCGCTCAGCCTCGCGGCGGAGGGAAGCTGCACCATCGGCGGCAACCTCTCGACCAATGCCGGTGGCGTGCAGGTGCTGCACTACGGCAACACGCGCCATCTCGTGCTCGGCCTCGAAGTCGTGCAGCCCAACGGCGACATCTGGAACGGCCTGCGCGCCCTCAAGAAAGACAATACAGGCTACGATTTGCGCGATCTCTATCTCGGCGCCGAAGGCACGCTCGGCATCATCACCCGGGCGGTGCTGAAACTCTGGCCCAAGCCCAAGGATGTGGCGACCGCGTGGATCGCCGTGCCCTCGCCCCAGGCCGCCGTCGACCTGCTGAGCGGCGCGCACGCCGCCAGCGAGGACAATGTCACCTCCTGCGAGCTGATGGGCCGCCAGGGCATCGATCTCGTCCTCGCCCACATTCCCGGCGCGGCCGATCCGCTGGCCGAGCGCCACGACTGGTACGTGCTGCTGGAATGGTCTTCGACCCGCGCCCGCCGCGATGGCGCCAACGAAACCGGGCTCCGCGAAAAGATGGAGGGCTACCTCGGCGAAGCGATGGAGCGAGGGCTCGTGCTCGATGCCACCATCGCCCAGAACGAGACCCAGGCACGCGCGCTGTGGAGCCTGCGCGAGAACCACACTGAGGCCTCCAAGAAGGAAGGGCCCTCGATCAAGCACGACATCTCCGTCGCCGTGAGCAAGATCCCGGCCTTCGTGACCGAGGGGCTGACGGCGATGCGCAAGGCGCTGCCCGAGTGCCGGCCCGTGACCTTCGGCCATGTCGGCGACGGCAACCTCCATTTCAACTGCCAGGCTCCCCCGGGCTGGGACAAGAAGCGCTTCAACGCCCATGCCCCGGCGATCAGCGGCGCGATCTACGATCTCGTCGTGGGCTATGGCGGCTCGATCTCGGCCGAGCATGGCATCGGCTTGATGAAGGTCGACGAACTCGCCCACTACCGCAGCCGGATCGAACTCGACGCCATGCGCGCCATCAAGCGTGCGCTGGATCCGCAGAACCTCATGAACCCGGGCAAGATCGTCCGCGTCTAGGGACCGCGTCTGGCTGACACAAACTCACCTCACCCTGAGGAGCGGTCCGCAGGACCGCGTCTCGAAGGGTGGGGTCAACGGTGCTGTAGCCCATGCTTCGAGACGGCCACTTCGTGGCTCAGGGCGGAGATTACTCCGCCCGACTCAGCATGAGGTTTTTTTGTCGATCAATCTTGAGCGATTCGATCTCTGCCGGAAAGATTCTAGGCCTTCAGCGCGGCAGGGTGTCGTCCTTCTTCTCGACGATCTCGTATTGGACGTCGGTCACCTGGCGCGTCTCGCGTTGGTGGGGCGACTCCTCGGTCGGGGTCCGCCCGAACAGGCTGGCGATCCAGGCCTTGGCCTTGAAGCCCAGGATGGCGATCAGCACGATTGCCGCCACGCCCGCGATCACCGCAAAGCCCAGAACGGCCAAGACCACGAAGCCGATCAGGCCGAGGATTGCCTGCAGCCAGACCCGCGCCGGCAGCCGCGCCAACAGCTCGAGAAACTGCTTGCCGTTCACGGCGCCCAGCGCTTCTCGAAGTCCCAGACCTCGGGAAAGCCCATCAGCTCGTGCATGTCGCGATACTGAGGGGCTGCCACGCCGTTGCTGGTGCCCTTGTCCTTGAGATGCGACCAGGCCTGGCGCATGGCCTCGGCGGCAACGCTGAAGCCCAGGCCCGGATAGATCGCGAGATCGAAGCCCCACCGCTTCAGCCGCGCCACTTCCACCCGCGGCGTCTTGCCGAATTCGACCATGTTGGCGAGCAGCGGCTTGCTCACTTCGCGGCCGATGCGCTCCAGCTCGGCCTCGCTCTCGGGCGACTCGACGAAGATCACGTCGGCGCCCGCCGCCTCGTAGAGGGCGGCACGACGCAGCGCCTCGTCGAGGCCAAGGGCGGTGCGCGCATCGGTACGCGCCACGATCATCGTCTCGTCGTGCCGCCGCGCCTCGACCGCAACCTTGATCTTGAGCACCATCTCCTCGGCCGGCACGACCCGGCGGCCGGGCGTATGACCGCACTTCTTGGGCGTCTCCTGGTCTTCGATCTGGATCGCGGCGACTCCCGCCGCTTCGTAACCGCGCACGGTGCGGCGAACGTTGAGCAGGCCGCCGTAGCCCGTGTCGGCATCGGCGATCAGCGGCGTCGCCACAACCGAGCAGATCATCTCGGCGCGTCCGACCATGTCGGAATAGGTGGCGAGGCCGGCATCCGGCAAACCCAGCATCGACGCCGTGGCGCCGTAGCCCGTCATGTAGAGGGCCGGGAAATCCATCTTGTCTGCCACGCGAGCGGAAATGCCGTCGTAGATCCCGGGGGCCAGGATGAATTCGCCCTTCGCCAGCCGATCGCGCAGCACGCGCGCCTTTTCATTGCCCGCCATGTCGGACTCCTCGCGCGTGAACTTCGAAATCTATCGAGGGGCGAAGACCGGCGGCCTTGAACCCGCCGGCCGTCGCTCCAAGAATCAGACCGTAACTGGCTTCAGATCGTTGGACCCGGAGGCCTTGCAGAAAGTCGTCGTCTCGGTCGTGGTCTGGCCGTTCTTGGTCGCCGTGAGTTCGATCGGCCGGCAGGTGCTGCCATCGGCACGTCCGGCCGCCGGGCCGACAGGCTTGGCTGCGACCACGGTCGCCGGCGTCGACGCGGATTGATTGGATTTCTCGACCGTGTAGGTGGTCGGCACGTTGGTCTCGGCCACGAAGGCGTTCTGCGTTGCCTGTGCAAGCCGCGCGCGCTCCTGGTTGTCGAGCGCCCGGCCCACGAGATTGCCGGCCAGCGCACCGACCAGCGCGCCGCCCACGACGCCGCCCGCACTGCCGAAGGCCAGTCCGCCGACCGCGCCGCCGACCGCGGCGCCCATGACGGTTCCCATGGTCTGGTTGGATGGACCGCCGCTTTCGCTGGTCGTGCAACCCGTCGCGAATCCGATCGCCGCCACGACGCCGATCAGCTTGACGAGGAATCGCGGCCGCGTGGCCGCACGGGGGCTCGGCATGGCAACTACAGCATTCATCGCGCACATCTCCGTCTGTATTCAGCGGGTTTTATCATACCCCATAAGTTCAGGTTCTTGCCACGGGCTTCGTCCTCGGCATCGGCATAGGCCCGCGGCGCGTCGCAGGAGGCCAGGACCAGGCCGCCGCGGACCAGCTGCAGTGCGAGATCGACCCGATCTGAGTCCGGAATGTCGGCTAAAGGATCCTTGGCATCGAGCTTGGTGACCAGACAGCGATAGAGCGGCGTACCGTCGGTCAGGCGGTCGGTCTGGCGGCAGCGCAGGTTGCGCGGCTTGGCCGCCATGGCGTTGACTCCAGCCTGGCGCAGGCCAGGTTCGTCCACGACGTCGACCCCCTGCAGGCGGATCTCGGCGGGATTGTTGCGCAAGCTCAGCAACATCAGCGTCTTGCCGAAATAGTCGAACTGGCCTGCGACCAGTTCGGCCGCCTTGCGCCCGTCTTCCTCTGCCTTGCGTTTGGCCGCCGCTTCGGCCGCAGCCCTCTGCTGCACCTCATCGTCGGCACGCTTCTTCTCAGCAATCTCGGCGTCGGCCTTGCGGCGGGCCTCGTCCTCGAGTTGTCGCTTCGTCGCCGCATCGGCGTCGGCTTTCTGGCGCGCCTCCTGGTCGGCCTTGAGCTTGGCGTCCTCTGCGGCCTTGCGCTGGTCCGCCGCCTCTTTTTCAGCGCGAAGCTTCTGCGCTTCCTCCTGGAACTTGCGCTTCTCCTCCTCGGCCGCTTCAGCCGCCGCCCTCGCCTTGACCATCTCGGGATCCGGTCCCCGCATCGCCGTCGCGTAGTAGCCGCCACCGCCGAGGACGGCGACCAGAACGACTGCCAGGGCGATCCAGAGGCCGGCACGGGATTTTGGCGCCGGCCCTCCCATGGACGTAGAGGGCGTCGCGTCGGGCGGCGGCGTCAGGACGGAATGGCGACCGGCCACCGGCGGCGGCGGCGCCTTGGCCATCATCACCGTGGCATCGGCGGCAGGCGCCACGGTCATTCCGAGGATAGGCCGCCAGCCGGCGATCGACTGCGGCCGGTCGCGGGCGGCCACGGCAAGGCCAGCATCGACGCCGGCCAAGAGGCCCGGCGAAAATCCCTTGGGCATCAGCCGGACGAGCGGCTCGTAGCCGTCGTCCAGCATGCGGTCGAAGGCGCTGGGCGGCGTCTTGCCGGCAATCGCGTGATAGAGCGTGGCGGCAAGCCCGTAGATATCGGTCCACGGCCCCTGCTTGGCCGAGGTCATCTGTTCGGCAGCGGCGTAGCCTGGCGTGAAGATCGCCGTCATCGCCGAGGTCCGGCCGACCATCGCCTCGCGCGCGGCGCCGAAGTCGATCAACGTCGGATCGCCCGCGGCATTGAGAAGGATGTTGGCGGGCTTGATATCGCGGTGCAGGAAACCGGCGGCATGAACCTGCTCCAGCCCGTCGAGCAGCGGCCACAGGATGCGATCGACTTCGTCGGATGTAAGCGTGCCCTTCTGCTTCAGCCGATCCTCGAGCGTCTCGCCGCTCAGCAACTCCATGACGATGTAGGCGGTACCGTTGGCTTCGAGGAAGTCGAACACGTGCACGATCGCCGGTACGCGATGGAGCGTCGCCAGCGTGCGTCCCTCGGTGACAAAGCGATCGCGTCCCCAGCCGAAATCGTCGGCCATCTTGGTCGTGCGCGGCAGGACCGTGGCGCCATCCTGGCGGACCGCCAAGGCCGATGGCAGGTACTCCTTGATCGCGACCTCGCGACCGAGCTGGATGTCGCGTGCGCGGTAGGTAATGCCGAAACCGCCCTGGCCGAGCACGGAGACGATCTCGTAGCGGCCGATGGTCTGCCCCGCGCGGAGCGCCACATAATCAACCTCGGGTACTTCACCCGGAGGCGGCTTCGCGGGCCCGGTCATGGTCGATGCATGTCCTAGACCTGACGAACCAGCAGCTCGACGTCACCGATGCGGAGCTTGTTGCCGGCGTGAAGCGCCACCGGTGCACCGGCCCGCA
>CANJHI010000092.1 GCA_947474005.1 Alphaproteobacteria bacterium
CATGGACGAGCTCGAGTATGCCGCCGAGCTCGGCTACGACGCGGTGTGCGTGAACGAGCACCATTCGAACGGCTACGGCCTCATGCCCTCGCCCAACCTGATCGCGAGTTCGCTCGCGCGGCGCACCACGGATACGGCGCTCTGCGTCATGGGCAATTCGCTGGCGCTCTACAATCCACCGACGCGCGTCGCCGAAGAGTTCGCGATGATCGACTGCATCTCGGGCGGCCGCCTGATCGCGGGCTTCCCGGTCGGATCGCCGATGGACACCTGCTATGCCTACGGCCAGAACCCGAGCCTGCTGCGCGAGCGCTATCTCGAGGCCCATGACCTCGTGAAAAAGGCATGGACCGAGAAGGACACGTTTGCCTTCAACGGCCGCTTCAACCAGCAGCGCTACGTCAACATCTGGCCGCGGCCGATCCAGAACGATCCGCACCCGCCGATCTGGATTCCCGGCGGCGGCTCGATCGAGACATGGCGGTGGTGCGCGGAGATGGACTACGTCTACTGCTACCTCTCCTACTACGGCTACAAGGCCGGGCTCGCCACGATGCAGGGCTTCTGGAACGAGATGGACAAGCTCGGCAAGGACCGCAATCCGTACCGCGCCGGCTTCCTGCAGTTCGTCGGCGTCGCCGAGAGCCGCCAGCAGGCGCTTGACCTCTACACCGAGCCAGCCGAATACTTTTACGGCCGCTGCCTGCACATCGATCCCAAGTTCGCGACGCCGCCGGGCTACGTGACCGAGGCGACACAACGCTCGGGCATCCAGGGCATGATGCAGAAGGCGGCCAACGTCGCCAATCCAGCGACCAAGGCGGCACTCAAGGCCACCAGTATGAAGGACATCGTCGACGGCGGTTACGTCATCATCGGCACGCCCGATGAGGTCGTGGAACAGATCCGCCACGTCGGCACCAGCCTGAACGTCGGCCACCTCATGCTGCTGCTGCAGTACGGCAACATGAGCAAGGACACGACCAAGTACAACACGCGCCTGTTCGCCGAGAAGGTGATGCCGAAGGTCAAGGATCTGTTCGGCGACTGGGAAGACAAATGGTGGCCCAAGCCAATGGCCAAGGGCCAGCGCGCTGCCGTCCCCGCCTTCCGCCCGCAGCTCACGGCGGCGGAGTAGAGAAGTGTCCGAATTGAAGACGACGACCGTCGATGTGAACGGCTTCCCCTGCCGCGTCTGGACCAAGGGAAGCGGGCCCAAGCTGGGATTCCTCGCCGGCCTGGGCGGCCTGCCGCGCTGGCTGCCTTTCCTCGACCGGCTTGCCGAGACGCATCAGGTGATCGCGCCGTCGCTGCCGGGCTATCCCGGCGCCACGGGTCACACAGAACTCGACACGCATCTCGACTGGGTGCTGGCGGTGCGCCAGTTGATCGACAAGGCGGGCCTCGCCGGGGCCGATCTCGTCGGCGCCTCGGTGGGTGGCGCGTTCGCGGCCGAAATGGCGGCCATCTTCCCAGGCCATGTGCGCCGTCTCGCGCTGATCGCGCCCTTCGGCCTGTTCGACGACAAGGAACCCGCGGCCGATCCCTGGGCGCAGCGCAAGGAAGTCCTGCCCGGCGTGATGTGCGCCGATGGAGAAAAGTGGAATGAGCTGGTGGCGCCGCCGGACGGTGCAAACTCGGTCGAGTGGCCGATCGAGATGACGCGCGCCTCGGAGGCCGCGGCCCGCGCCTTCTGGCCGTTGGGCAACACCGGATTGCAGAAGCGGCTGGGCCTGATCGCCAGCCCGACCTTGATCCTGTGGGGCGACCGGGATGCCCTGCTGCCGCCCAGCTATGCGCAGAAATTCGCCAAGAGAATAAACGAGGTGAGCCGGGTCGAAATCATCGCAGGCGCCGGTCATCTGGCCTACCTCGACCAGCCCGAAACCGTTGCCCGCGCCATTCTCGGCCATTTCGGCTAAAGTCGGTCCGGCTTGGTGGTTGCGCGCCCGGTTCGGATCGCTATTGTCCGGCGCGTTAGGGTTTTAAGAGGTACACGCCGATGACTATCCGTTCGATCAAGGTGGCTGCAGGCTTTTCGACCTTTGCCGCGATGCTGGCGGTAGGTATGGCGCTGCCCGTGCAGCAGGCGTCGGCCCAGGTCCAGGCCGTGCCGCGCGAGGGCGTTTCCTTCAACGACACCGTGACCGCCCAGGTGACGGTCGAGACTGTCGACACCGATAGCCGCACCGTTGCCGTCACCCTGCCCAGCGGCCGTACGGTGCTGATGCCGGTCGCGAACAGCGTGACGAACCTCGGCGCGATCGATGACGGCTCACTGGCGACCATCACCTATACGGAAGTGGTGACCCTGCTGAACCTGCGCCAGAAGGGCCCGGGTTCGCAGGAGGCGCGCCGCGACCAGATGAGCGGCAAGCCCGATGCCAATGACATTGCGACCGGCCGGTTCACGCTCACCGTCGTCGCCGTCGACCTCGACAAGAACACCGTCTCGGTGATCAACGGCAACGGCGGCGCCGTCCGCACCTATTCGGCGAACTCGATCGCCAAGCAGGACATGCTGAAGAAGATCAAGGTCGGCGACGTGGTGATCGGCATGACGACGCCGCTCATGATCACCTCGATCAGCAAGTAGACCAAACTGCCGGGGGCGCGCCCCCGGCGCTACTTGATCTCCCCTATTTGACCTGGACGTCTTCCCAGAAGCCCATCCAGTGGTCGACGGGCTTCATCTTGGGTTGCGGCGCCTCGTAGGACCACGCCGCCCGGGCACTTCGCGTGCCGCCCTCGACGACATCATAGAACTGAACCCCGTGCGGACATTCGAGATCGCTGGCCGTCTTGGGCGCGATCTCGAGCAGCTCCATGCGCACCGAGTCGCGTGGGAAATAGCGGTAGCCACCGACTTCGAGTGTGCCGTCGCTTTCCGCGATGGTCTTGCCGTGCCAGGTCGCCTTCATGTCGAACCTCCTTCGCTTGCCAGCAACGCATCGAGCTTGCTGAACGATCCCGTCCAGCCGCGATCGTGATTGTCGACGCCGGTGCGGTCGCGGAACGGACCATGGGTCAGGGTCATCTCGGTGCGATCGCCCACCGACTTGAAGACCAGCCTGACCTCGGTCTCGTGCTCGCGCACGGCCGCGAAGTCGCCGCCCTCGTGCCAGGCCCAGGTGAAGACCAGCCGCTCCGGCGGTGTCACTTCGAGATATCTTCCCGACACCGCCAGCGGTGACTGACCTTTCCGGCCGCCCGACAGGCGCCAGGTGCCGCCCACGCGCACGTCGAGTTCGCAGGAGCGCACCGCGACGTCCGGCGGGCCGAACCAGGTCGCCATCTGCCGGGAGTCCGTCCAGGCCGCGAACAACCGCTCGCGCGGCGCCTTGAAGAGCCGGACCATCCGCAGAGTCGTGGTGCGGTCGTCGGCGGGGTAAGGGGCAATCATCGACGAACGATGTGGTACCGATCCGCCGCTGGTCAAGTCAGTACTGGTCGTGGCGGCGCACCCAGGCCATCGGGTAGGGCAGTCCGCTCTCGTCGCGGCCCTTCGATGTCAGGTCGAGCATCTGGTAGGTGCCGTTGAGGGCATCGATGCCGCGCGAGTAGGTCGAATAGGTGTGATAGACGGCGCCGTCGTCGCCGCGGCGGAATGCGCTGAAACCCGGCGCTTCCTCGCCGCCGAACTTGACCGTGCCGAAGTTGTAGTTGGGCACTTCGCGCGGCCCCGGCGGGAACGACACGCCGAAATCGAAGTTGAAATCGCTGCCGGCCGACGACACCCAGCGGAAGCTCCAGCCCATGCGCTTCCTGTAGGCCTCGATACTAACCAGGGGCGCCCGCGAGATCGCGACAAGCGCGGTATCGCGATGGGCGAGATGGACGTCGATGCCGTTGTAGTTGTCGGCCCAGAAGGAACAGCTCGGGCAACCTTCCTTCCAGTCCGGACCCAGCATGAAATGATAGACGACGAGCTGGCCGAGACCGCCGAACAGGTCGGCCAGGGCCAGCCGGCCTTCGGGCCCCTCGAAGGAATAAGCCTTGTCGACGCGCTCCCACGGCAGCTCACGCCGTTCGCGCGCGAGATCTTCGCGAGCTTTGGTAAAAGCCTTCTCCTTCTCGAGGAAGGCCTTGCGCGCCGTGAGCCATTCCTCGTGCGAGACGATTTGGTGGGTCATGCCGCCCTCCTGAGATAAGTGTCGAGTTTGTCGAACGAGCCGGTCCAGCCGGCATTGTGGTTGTCTCTGCTGGGCGCGTCGGCAAACGATCCGTGGATCAGAGTGAGCTCGGTTCTGTCGCCGAGTGCGCGCAACTCGATGCGCACCGTCGTCTCGTGGCCGCGCGGCTTGGCATAGTCGCCATCGGCGTGATGCGCCCAGGTGAAAACCAATCGCTCGGGCCGCTTGACCTCGAGGTACTTGCCCGACGAGGCGAACACCCGATCACCACTGTGCCGGCCATCGACGCGCCAGGCGCCGCCCGGCCGCACGTCGATCTGGCATACCGTTATCTCCACCCCGGGCGGGCACATCCACTGCACGAAATGGTCTTGCTTCACCCAGGCTTCGAACACGCGCTCGCGCGTGGCGTCGAAGATACGCGTGATGCGCAGCGTGTTGGTATCAAGGCTTGCGTCGGGCACGGCTCTTTCCTTTCACAGGCTCGGGTGCGGTGCGCTTGAGGAAGTCGCCCAGCCTGTCGAGCTGGTTCTCCCAGAACTTGCGGTAGAGCTCGATCCAGTCGGCGGCGACGCGAAAGCCCTCGCCGCGCAATTCGCAGCGCCGCCACTGCGCTTCGGTGTGGCGCTCGATCAGGCCGGCCTCGGTCAGCACTTTCAGATGCCGCGACACCGCCGGCAGCGACATGTCGAACGGCTCGGCGAGATCGCCCACCGTGGCAGCGCCCGTGGCGAGGCGCGCCAGGATGGCGCGGCGGGTGGGGTCGGCGAGAGCCGAGAAGGTTTGGGAAAGCTGATCCATATTTAACACATTTGTTAAATACAAACCCTGCTAGAGTCAACCCATTCCTGAGGAGATGATGGAAATGTTGATCGTCCTCGCCGAAGCCCGCTTTGACTCCACCCAGACCGAGCAGGTGCGGGCCGTCGCCCGGCCGATGATTCTGGCCTCGCGTGCGGAGCCGGGATGCGCCGGCTACGATTACGCTTTCGACCTGCTCGAACCCGACCTGATGCGGGTCCGCGAATGGTGGAGAGACGAGCAGGCGCTAAAAGATCATTTCGCCACGCCGCACATGGCGGCGTTCCTCAAAGGTTTGCGCGATCTCAGGCCCAAGAGCGTCACGGTGAAGTGCTACGAGCTCGGGCCGGAACGGAAGATGCCGAACGCGGGCTAACCGCGCTTCCCTAGCCCCTCTTCCACGTCGTGCCCTTCGGACCGTCTTCGAGGATCACACCCTTGGCCTTGAGGTCGTCGCGAATGCGATCGGACTCCTTAAAGTCCTTCGCCTTGCGCGCGGCCTGACGGGCGGCGATCGCGGCATCGATGTCGGCTTCGCTCGGCCCCGACGAATCGGCCGGCGTCCAGCGAAACCAGGCCTCGGCGTCCTGCTGCAACAGGCCCAGCGCATTGGCCCCCGCACGCAATTCGGCCGGATCGGCGAGCTGATGGATGGCACCGATCGCCATGGGCGTGTTGAGGTCGTCGTTCAGAGCATCGTCGACCGGTTTCGGCACCGAGTCGCTCGCCTTGGCATCCTTGCCGCGCAGCGCGCCATACCAGCGATCGAGCGTCGCCTTGGCCTGTGTGAGGCCCTCGTGCGTGAAATCGAGCGGCTGCCGGTACTGTGCCGACAGCAGCAGCAGGCGGATCGCCTCGCCGGGATACTGGTCGAGCAACTCATGAACGGTGAAGAAGTTGCCCAGCGACTTGCTCATCTTCTCGCCGGAGATATTCAGGAACCCGTTGTGCATCCAGTAGGTCGCCATGAACGGCTGGCCGAACGCACTGCGGCTCTGCGCGATCTCGTTCTCGTGGTGCGGGAAGATGAGGTCGAGGCCGCCGGCATGGATGTCGAAGGTCTCGCCGAGATGCTTGGCGCTCATCGCCGAGCATTCGATGTGCCAGCCCGGCCGGCCGCGGCTCCACGGGCTCTCCCAACCTGGCTGCGCATCGGTCGAGGGTTTCCACAGCACGAAGTCGGCCGGGTCCTTCTTGTAGGGCGCCACCTCGACTCGGGCGCCGGCGATCAGTTCGTCGCGCGAGCGCCGAGACAGGCGGCCGTAGTCGTCCATGCTGGGCACACTGAACAGCACATGGCCGTCGGCGGCATAGGCGTGGCCGTTGTCGACCAGGCGCTGGATCATGCCGATCATCTCGGCAACGTACTGTGTGGCACGCGGCTCGACGTCGGGTGACAGCGCGCCCAGCCGGCGCATGTCGCCCTGGTAGGCATGGGCGGTGCGGTCGGTCAGCGCCTCGATGCTCTCGCCGTTGTCGGCGGCACGCACGATGATGCGGTCGTCGATGTCGGTGATGTTGCGCACGTAGGTGACGCGCGGATAGCTCCGCTTCAGCAGACGATAGAGCGTGTCGAACACCACGACGGGCCGCGCATTGCCGATGTGCACGTAGTCGTAGACGGTCGGGCCGCAGACATAGAGGCGCACATGCCCAGGATCGAGCGGGACGAACGGCTCTTTTTCGCGCGACAGCGTATTGTAAATAACGAGGGACATGGTCCCCTACTCCCCGATCAAGATTGTACGAAAGCCTGACGCGCCTTGATGGGCGCGGGCTTTACTTACATCGCGCGTTGCAGGCGCCGGAGAGCAGAGAGAACAGCATAAGCACAGTTTACCCGATGCGTTCTTGCCGTGCAAACCAAGCGGCATGGAAGCATTTTCCGTGTTCAAGGCGACCGTCAGGCGGCCCGGCCTCTGAGGCGCGCCTCGGCCTTGGCGCGCCCGATCAACGGCAGCAGCCGCGCCATCTCCGGACCAGTCTCGCGCGCGGTAAGGGCGAGGCGCAGCGGATGGAAGAGTGCCCGGCCCTTGCGGCCCGTAGCGGCAAGGCCAGAGGTCCAGGCCTTCCAGGTGGTCTCGCTCCACGGCTCGACCGGCAATTGCGCCGCGGCGAGGCCGAGAAAGTCGGCGTCCTCGATCTTGGGCTCGATCGGCCCGCGCACGACTTCGGCCCAGCCCGCTGCATCGGCCAGCGTCGCGAGATTGCCGCGCACCGCCAGCCAGAAGGCTTCGCCCAAATCCTCGGGCAGGCGCGCCTGCACCGCCTCGTAGGGCAGGATGTGCAGCGTCCGCGCGTTCAGCTGTGCCAGCTCCTCCTCCGAGAAACGTGCGGCGGCGCGTCCGACGCGCGCGAAATCGACCGTCGCCACCAGGGCGTCGAGCGAGGCGATCGGCTCGACCGGATCGGCCGTGCCGAGCCGCGCCAGAAGCCCGCAAACAGCCAGCGCCTCGATGCCGCGCCCGCGCAGATCGGCGACCGCCAGCGAACCCGTGCGCTTGCTCAACCCGCCGCCCGTCGCGTCGACCAGCAGCGGCAGATGCCCGAACGCCGGCACCGCCGCGTCCAGGGCCTGGAACATCTGGATCTGCGCACCCGAATTGGTGACGTGGTCCTCGCCGCGGATCACGTGCGTGATGGCGAAGGCGATGTCGTCGACCACCGACGTGAAGCTGTAGAGATAGGTGCCGTCGGCGCGCACCAGCACCGGATCGCTCTGGCTCGCCTCGTCGATGTGCTGGGGCCCGCGCACCAGATCGTCCCAGCGCACCTCCTCCGACACCAGCTTGAAGCGCCAATGCGGGCGGCGGCCCTCGCCTTCCAGCCGGGCACGGTCGGCATCGGACAATTTGAGCGCCGCGCGGTCATAGACCGGTGGCCGTCCCTGGGACAGCAGGCGCTTGCGCCTGAATTCCAGTTCCTCGGGCGTCTCGTAGCAGGGATAGAGACGGCCGGCGCGAACCAGGCGGTCACGTGCGGTATCGTAGTGCGCCAATCGATCCGACTGCTTTTCCTTGCACGCCCAGTCGAGGCCTAGCCACTCGAGATCACGCTCGATGCCCGCCTCGAATTCCGGCTTGCTGCGCAGCCGGTCGGTGTCGTCGAGACGCAGGATGAACGTGCCGCCATTGCGTTTGGCGAACAGCCAATTGAAGAGTGCCGCGCGGATATTACCGACATGCAGCAACCCGGTCGGGCTCGGCGCGAAACGGACGATTGGGGCGATCATGCAGCCCGACTTGTGGCGAGGGGCCGTTGGCGGGTCAAGCCGCCTCCGCTAGTGTCCGCAGCAATAACGGAGGAAACAAAGCGCAATGCGCACTCAGGACATCGAATACACGGCTGACGGCGTTCGCATGATCGGCCAGTACGTCGTCGACGACACCAAGCCCGGGCGCCGCGCCGGCGTGCTGGTCTGCCACGAGGGGCCGGGCCTTACCGAGCACACCAAGAAGATCGCGGCGCGCCTTGCGGGCCTGGGCTACGCCGCCTTTGCCATGGACTATCACGGCGACGGCAAGCCGCTCGCCAACCCCGCCGATACCATGGCCCGCCTGACGCCGTGGCGCGCCGACCCGACCGGCATCCGCGTCCGGGCGACCGCCGCGCTCGACGTGCTGAAGGCCCAGGAGGAAGTCGATCCGACGCGGCTTGCCGCCATCGGCTACTGCTTCGGCGGCACCACGGCACTCGAACTCGGCCGCAGCGGCGCGGACATCAAGGCGATCGTGGGCTTTCATTCCGGCCTCGCCACCGCCCGTCCCCAGGACGCGGCCAACATCAAGGGCAAGGTTCTGGTCTGCATCGGCGCCGACGATCCGATCATTCCGCCTGAGCAGCGGGCCGATTTCGAGAAGGAGATGAAGGCCGCCAACCTCGACTGGCGCCTGCAGCTCTATGGCGGCGCGGGTCACAGCTTTACAAACCCGGCGGCCGACGCCCGCGGCATGAAGGGCTTCTTCTTCCACGAGGCAACCGATCGGCGCTCGTGGAACGCCATGATCGAACTGTTCAACGAAACACTGAATTGAAGAAACAAGGGAGGACCACAACAATGAAACGCCGCAATCTTCTCGCCCTCGGCGCCGGTGCGCTCGCCGTCCCGTCCATCGCCCAAGCACAAGCCAAGTATCCTGACCGCACGATGCGCCTGGTCGTTCCGTTCGCGCCGGCCGGCCCGACCGACATCATCGGCCGCATGGTCGCCGAGAAGATGACGACCCTTCTCGGCCAGACCATGGTCGTGGAAAACAAGTCGGGTGCCGCCGGGTCGATCGGCGCGGTTGAAGTCAAGAACGCCAAGCCCGACGGCTACACTTTCCTGTTCGCGCCCTCCTCGACCCATGCGATCAACCCGACGGCGTTCGTTCATCCGGCCTACGATGCGGTCAAGGATTTCACGCCGATCTCCTCGATCTGCGTCAATCCGCTGGTGCTGGTGGCGCACCCCTCGATGCCCGACACGGTGATGGGCCCGGTCGCCGAAATGAAGAAGAATCCCGGCAAGTATTCCTATGCCTCATCGGGGACAGGCAGCATCCTCCATCTCGCCAGTGAGTATTTCAAAACCGAGGTCGGCGGCATGGATGTCGTCCACGTACCCTATCGTGGCTCGGGCCCGGCGCTGCAGGATCTGCTGGCGGGCAACGTCGCCTGGATGTTCGAGACCTTCAGCACGACACTGCAGCAGCACCGCGCCGGCAAGGTTCGTATCCTCGCCTACGCCCACGCCAAGCGGGCGCCGATTGCGCCGGAGATCCCGACGATGATCGAAGCCGGCGTACCGGGCTACGAGGCCTATACGTTCAATTTGATTCTGGGACCCGCGGGCATGCCGAAGGAAGTCGTCGTCACGATCGACCAGGCTTCACGCAAGCTCATGGCCGATCCGGCCGTCATCAAGTTCCTGGAGGATATCGCCGCAGTGCCGACGACCGATACGTCGCCGGAACGGACGGCAAAGTTCATCAAGGACGAGATCGCCAAATGGGCACCGGTCGTCCGCGCCGCGGGCGTGAAGATCGAGTAGGCAGAGCGGCTATTTGTAGCCCGGCGGTGGCGCGACGTTGCCCGGCGTCGGCGAAATCGGCGTCTGCTGCGGCATGGTGGCAGGCGTCGGCAAGGTCGAGTTCATGATGCTGCCCGGACCGCCACCCGCGCCTTCGCTGGGGCTCGCTACGCTGCCCGGCGCATTCGAGCCGGTGGAACTGATCCAGTAGCCGGCGACGGCGTTCGATTTGTCTCCCGCCGTCTTCGCCGGGACATCGACCACGCCGATCCGCTGGCCGCCCTTGTTGATGCGGTAGCCTTCGTTATCGAGCTGATAGCCCTCGTTGTCGACGCGTACGCCACCCTGTTCGGTCCGGAAGGAGGCCGGCGGCGTAACCTCGGTATACAGGGGCTTCGGCAATGGATCGCAGGCGGCGAGCGCCAATCCCCCCAGCGCCGCGACAAACAGTTTTCTCACAGCCATCAGCTTTCCCCAAAATTCGATCGCCATCATAGCGGAAACCGCAAGGAACCCGGAAGGGCCGAACGGTCAACAAAAAAGCCCGTCCTTTCGGACGGGCTTTCGTGTTGGGCGATGCCTGACTAGGCCGCGATCTTGGTGAACTTCTCGATGCGCTCCTGGACGGGGCGAACGGCCTCGTCCGCCGTCTTACGCACGAAGGCGCCGAGATCCTGGGCCTGCGCGATGCGGGCCTCCAGGCGGCCGCGCCAATACTTGGCCGAGACGTCGAACGCCTCGATCGGAGACTTGGCGGCGAAAAAAGCGTTCAGCGCGGCGAAGCCGGCGTCAGAATCTTCCTTGGCGACCTCGAGCAGCTTGAGGCTGGCCTTGGTGGCGCCCTCGCGAGCCTGATTGAGCTGGCTGTTCAGCTCTTCCGACGCGTTCTGCGCGGCCTTGCTGATCTGCTCGAAGCCTTCGGTCGCCTTGCGGACGCCGACCTGGGCGAACTCACGGACGCGCTCGCCGGCAGCCTTGGTGGTTTCAGTGGCGTGCTCGATCACGTTGTCGAGCCCGGCGGTGTTGGTGGTGGTCATGTTCGTTCCTGCGGTTGTGTTGTGGTCCAAATGATCGAGCGCCAGGGGAATTCCCCGTGCCTCTTGGGCGATATATGGGATCGCTATGGTGCATTGCAATATGAATTTGTGCGATGCGGGAGGAAATATTGATTATCCAATAATTTCAATATCTTATGGCTTCATTCGGGGGCTTCTGCGGTCCCGACACCGCCGCGCCGCTTGCCTCGGACGGGCCCGGCGGAGGACAAATCGACCAACGAAAGAAACAGGACCGAGTTCGGGAGAACGCCATGGAGCAGCAACAGCTGTCGGGCATCGACGCTTCGTTTCTCTATCTCGAGACGCCCGAGACGCCCATGCACGTGGCCGGGCTCACCTATTTCGAGCTGCCGGAAAGCTTCGAGGGCAGCTTCTACCAGCACTTCCGCAAGTTCTTCGAAGGCCGCCTGCACACCATCCCGATCTTCTCCAAACGGCTGGCGCCGTCGCTCTACGACCTAGATCACCCTGGCTGGGTCGACGAGCCCGAGATCGATCTCGACTATCATTTGCGCGAAACCACCCTGCCCGCTCCGGGATCGGAAGCGCAGCTCGAGGAGGTGATCGCCCGCCTTCATGCCAATACGCTCGATCGCAGCCGACCGCTCTGGCAGTTCTACATCATCACTGGCCTCGCCAACGGTCAGGGCGTTCTCTACTCCAAGGTCCATCACGCCGCGGTCGATGGCGGCGCCGGCATGGCCATAAACAAGGCGCTCTACGACGTGACTGTCGTCCCGCGCGAGGTGCCGCCCCCACCGCCCAAGACTACTGGCGCCAAGGCGGCTCCGATCGCCCCGATCAGCGTCGACCCGCTGAAGGGTATCACCGACATCATGGGCAACATGATGCGCCAGCAACTCAAGATGTGGGAGGCCGCGCCCGAGATCCTGAGTTCGATGACCAACGCCTTCCTGGGCAAGCCAGGCGAAATGCCCAAGGCGCTTGGCACGCTACAAAGCCTGATCAGCCAGCTCCCGACCCTGAATGCGCCCCGCACACCCTTCAACGCCACCATCACCCGCGAGCGCAGCTATGCCGCACGCACCATCTCGCTGACCGACGCCAAGGCGGTTGCCAAGGCGAGTGGCGCCAAACTGAACGACGTCGTACTGGCGATCTGCGGTGGCGCGTTGCGGCGCTATCTCCAGGAAAAGGGGCAGTTGCCTGACAAGCCGCTGATTGCCGGCGTGCCGATCAGCCTGCGCGAGCCTGGCGACACTCGGCAGAACAATCAGGTCTCGGGCATGCTCTGCCAGATCGCCACCGATATCGCCGACCCCGCCGAGCGTCTGAAGGCAATCCTGAAATCCTCGTCGGAAGCCAAGCAGATCGCCGGCACCTTCCGCGACGCCGTCCCCCAGGACTTTGCCTTCGTCGGCGCGCCGATCCTTCTGCAACTCATGATGCTGGTCTATGGCCGCAGTGGCCTGGCCGACAAAATCCCGATGCCGATGAACGTCACCATTTCCAACGTCCCCGGCCCGCCGATGCCGCTCTATTGCGCCGGTGCCAAAGTGACGGCCCTTCATCCCGTGTCGATTCCGGCCCATGGCGCTGCGCTCAACATCACTGTCCAGAGCTATATGGATGCGCTCAATTTCGGCCTCACCGCCGACCGTCGTGCAGTGCCTGACGTCGGGCTGCTCGGGGACTATCTGGTCGAGGCGGCCACTGAACTGACGAAGGCTGTCGCAACCCCTTGATGCTCTTCCGCGTTATCGCCATCTGTGACACGCTGGCCATAACAACAAGGAGGCCACATGACGGCTACCGTTGAAGCGTTGCGCCCCCCTTCGCGAACGCTCCTGTTTCTCGAAGGCCGCGCCGTACAGGAACTCGGTGCATTCTGGATGCTCCGGCCCTGGCTGGCCGCCGCACCGCGCGGCGACGGTCATCCGGTTCTGGTGCTGCCGGGCCTGTTGGCAAGCGATCTGTCGACGCAACCTCTCCGTAGTTTCCTGAAGTCGCACGGCTATGCCGCGCACGGATGGAAGCAGGGCCGCAACCTCGGCCTGCGGTCCGGCGTCGAGCGCAGCATGCTGGAGCGTGTCGAAGAGCTCTACGATCGCCACGGCGGCCGCAAGATCAGCCTGGTCGGCTGGAGCCTGGGCGGGATTTACGCCCGGCAGATCGCCAAGCGTGTGCCCGATAAGGTGCGCTCGGTGATCAGCCTGGGCAGCCCCTTCACCGGCAGCCCCAAGGCGACCAACGCCTGGCGGGTCTATGAACTCGCGTCGGGCCAGCGCGTCGACGACAGCGACAACCACATTGCCGGCGCTCTTTCCGATCCGCCACCGGTACCGACCACGTCGATCTTCAGCCGCTCCGACGGCATCTGCGCGTGGCAGACCTGCCTCAACGAAGAGGGCGAGCAGGTCGAGAACATCGAGGTCTATGGCAGCCACTGCGGCCTCGGCCACCATCCGGCAGCGGTCTACGCCGTCGCCGACCGCCTGGCCCAGCCCGAGGGCAAGTGGAAGAAGTTCGACCGGTCAGGCTGGAAGAGCGTGATCTTTCCCGACTGGAAGCGGGCCTAGGCCTTCTTCTCGATCGTGGCCTTGATCTCCTCGTAGGACTCCTTCATCCGGTCCTGCACGATCTTGAAGGCGTCGGTGCTCGACTTCTGCACCAGCTCGGCGATGTCGCGGGTGTTTGCGATCGCCGCCTCCATCGCCTTCTTGGCGAACTCCGTCTGCTTGGCCATCGCGTCCTGCGGCGAGCCCCCAGGCTTGTAGGCCTGGGCCATCTCGGTCATGTCCTTCATCGCGGCTTCGAAGATCGCGCGCTGCTTCTGCGCGATCTCGCTGGCACCTCCCGCCATCGCCTGCCACGACTTGGTCATGGCCTCCAGGTTCTTCTGCTGATGCTCCATGATCCTGGTCATGTCGAACGACGGCACCTTGAGCTGCTCGCCAAACTTCTTGAACATGTCGGTGAAGTTCTGTGCTGGGTCGGCCATGCGAACCTCCTGTCGGTTAGAGGTACAGCTTCAACCCCTGTTCCAGGCCATGCAAGGCCAATCCCGCCAGCCCGCCGATCATGGCACCATTGAAACGAATGTATTGCAGGTCGCGGCCGACGGTGAGTTCGATGCGGCCGATCAGCATGTCGATGTCCCAGGATTTCACCTGGTCGGCGATGAAACGGCCGACGCCGCTCTTTTGAGTCTGCACGAAGTCGGCAAGTACCCGGACCATGCCGCGATTGATCTCGGCACGAATCGCGGGATCGCGCGCGAGCTGGCCACCGACATCGACCAGCATGGCCTCGAGCTGCCGACGGATCTGACTGTCAGGCGCGCGGGCATCCTGCTCGAGGAAGCTGCGCAGGCTCTCCCAGGCCCCTTCGGCCACCGCGGCGATTTCCGGGCGCGCCAACAGGTCGCGCTTCAGGTCTTCGGCGCGACGCGCAAAGGCATCGGAGTTGCGCAGCTGGTCGATGAAGCCCGTCACAAAACCATCAAACTCGCGGCGCAGCGGATGCTGCGGATCGACCCGCGCTTCCTGGATGAAGGCGGTGGTCGAGGCCACGATCTTGCGCAGGAGATAGGCGTCTGCGCGGTAGAGGTTGAAAAGGGCCGGCAGTTCCTTGCGAATCTTCTGGCGCAGCGACTCCAGCGTTTCCTCGTTGACCAGAACCTTGTCGAGGGCGCCCAGGAGTTCATTGAGCAGGCGCTGATGCCGACCCTTCTCGGTGACGGCGCTCAGAAGACCGGCAGCGAGCGGCGCCAGCTCCACGCGCTCCAGTTCGGTCATGATGCGCTTGCCGAGGAAGCCCCGGAGGCCGGACTGATCGATTGCCGCCAGGGTTTGCGGCAGGAGGCGCAGCACGAACCGTGCAAGGGCGGCGCTACGCTCGCGGTCGGACAGCCAATCGGCGACCAGGGCGGCGAAATCGACCTCGCGCAGCCGCGCCTCGACCGGCTCGGGCGCCAGGAAATTGGTCTCGATGAACTCGCCGAGCGTGTCGGCGATGCGCTGATGATTGCGCTGGATGATCGCGGTGTGCGGGATCGGCAGGCCGAGCGGCCGGCGGAACAAGGCCACCACCGCATACCAGTCGGCGAGTCCGCCCACTGTTGCCGCCGCCGCGAAGGCCGCCACATAGCCCCAGGCCCAGTGCACGGGTTCGTAGTGGCGCGCCACGCCGAACAGCACGGCGGCGCAGACCAGCAGGAGCGTCGCCGCGGCCTTGATGCGGCGCAGATCGCGGGCGCGTTCGCGATCTCGCGGATCGGGCGTCTGGCTCAGCTGCTCGCCCACACGTCCAGCACGTAGCGGGAGTCGGCGGCGAGCTTGGCCATCCAGGCATCGCCTGCCGCTTCATCTTTTCCTGTCTTGTCGCGATACATCGCCACCAGTGCCCGCTTGACGTCAGGCTCCATGCGCCCGCCATCACCGCAGACATAGAGGATCGCGCCCTGCTCGATCAGCGGCCACAGCGCCACGCATTGCTGCTCCAGGAGATCCTGCACGTAGCTCTTCTTTCCATCATGCCGTGAGAAAGCGACATGCAGGTCAACGACCCCGGCGGCGGCGTGTTCCCTGAGCTCACTGGCATAGATGAAGTCCTGATCGGGATGACGGCAGCCGAAGAACAGCATTGCCGGCCCGAGCGCCCGCCCTTGTGCCTTCAGCGCCGCCCGCTCACGCAGGAAGCCGCGGAACGGCGCCAGCCCGGTGCCCGGCCCGATCATGACGATGGGCGCGGCCGGATCGACGGGCAGGCGGAAGCCGACCTTGGTCTCCTTCACGAAGGCCTGCACCGTGCCGCCCGCCGCCTGACGCGCCAGATGGTTGGAGCAGATGCCGTGATAGACGCCGGCGCCGGCCCGTGCCGGCCCCTCGACGACCGCCACCGTGACCGAGCAATGCGCACCATCGGCAATTGGCGAAGACGAGATCGAGTAGTAGCGCGGCGTCATCAGCGGCAGCATTTCCAGGAACGCCGAAAACGGCAGCTCGCAGGCAGGATGCTCCTCCAGGAGATCGAGCACCGACTTGCGCTTGGCCAGGATCTCCGCCCGGAACGCTTCCTCTTCGAGAAGTGCCTCGAGCTTGGGCCGCGTGAAAGGGCAACGCGTGTGCTGGGCCATGGTCTGGATTTGCTTGCGCGTGGCCGGCAACTGCAGCTCGACGAAGTCGGACAACAGCCGATACACGGAGATCGCTTCGCCCACGGGAAGCGCCGCACGCCGGCCCTCGGCCGCGGCCAACACGACGTGTGCGCCGGGCGCGAAGGCAAACCGCCGGACCGCCCGCTCGACCAGCGCCGCGCCATTTTCCGGAACGATGCTGAGGTGATCGCCGGCGCGATAGCTCACGCCGTCAGGCAACAGCACTTCAATGTGGCGGGTGCTGCGGCCCGAACTGTCGGCGTTCTGCAACTCGCGATTGGCCAGCACGCGCATGGGGAGCGCCCCGGTGCCGCCGATGATGGGATGGGCCGGCGGCTTGTCGACCGGCTGGACCTGGTAGAGCGGTTCATGCGCCTGCCCAGAGTCCGGCTCGAGCTTGACGCCGAGCTTGTCCGCGACCGCGGGCAGCATCGGCTCGTACCAGCCCTGGAAATGACCATCGAGGTCTTCCTTGGCGTCGCCTTCGCCGCGTTGATAGATCCGTTCCGCCCCCTTCTCGGCCAAGAGCTCGTCGATCTGGCGCGGGATGGCCTGATAGGTCGAGGCCCAGTCGCGGTTACCGCAACCGAAAACCGTGTAGCGCACGCCCTTCAGCGATCCGGGGGCGGCGGCGCGCAGGTCGGTGAGAAAGGCGCTGGCATTGTCAGGCGGGCCACCATTGTAGGAGGCGCAGACGATCGCGACCGCGCCCTCGGCCGGCAGCTTGCCGGCGTGATCGTCGAGGCTGCCCAGGGTGGTGGCAAAGCCATTGGCCTCGCCGGCTTCGGCGATCGAGCGCGCAAGTTCTTCCGCCGTGCCCATGTTGGAGCCGAACAGCACCGAAAGCTTCGCACCGTGGCTCGCCGCCGCCTTCTTCGGCGCGGCCTTCTTCGCCGCCGGCTTGGGTACCGCGACAGCCGTGCCCGCGCCGCGAACGACGTCGGGCCGCAGCCGCACGCGCATCACCAGCCCCTCGGGCTTGATGGTGAGGGACTCCTTGATCTTGAGCTGGTAGCGCGTGTGATCGACCAGTCTGAAACGCTGCAGGATCATGCCCAGCACCAGGGTCGCTTCGGTCATGGCGAACTGGCGGCCGATGCAGGCCCGCTGGCCGTTGCCGAACGGCTTGTAGGCGTGCGATGGCATCTTGGCCTCGCGCTCGGGCGCGAAATTGTCGGGATTGAACACTTCCGCTTGCGGTCCCCACACCGACTTGTCGCGGTGAAGCATGGCCGTCAGAACGGTGACGAAGGTGCGCTTCTTGAGCTTGTATTTCTCGCCGATCGTTTCGTTCTGGTAGGGATAGAGCCCGAATGCCGGCGCGGTCGGCCACAGACGCAGCGCCTCCTTCAGGATCTGCCCCATATAGACCAGCCGGTTGACCTGCTGCGCCGTCGGCTTGGCGTTGATGTCGCGCCCCAGCACGCGGTCGACCTCCTCGTAGGCCTTCTGCATCACGTGCGGATTGTTGAGCAGGAAGTAGACCGCGAAGCTCAGCATCCCGCTCGTGGTCTCGTGGCCGGCGATCAGGAAGGTGTTCATCTGGTAGCGGATATTGACGTCGTCCAGGCGCTCGCCGCTCTGCTTGTCGATGCCGGCCAGCATGAAGCCCAGCAGGTCGGACTTGGCCTGCCCTCCCTCCTCGAGAGTCTCTGCCGGGATTTCCCGGCGTTCCTTGATGATGCGGTCGGCGATGCCGTTCATGAAGCCGACATCCTGCTCGAGCTTCTTGCGGCTCTTGCGCTGGGTGATGTCCTCCAGGGGCAGGCCGCGCATCTTCATCACCGCCTCGAGCGCGCGCACCAGAGACTCGACATAGGGATGGTTGTCGCTGCGATAGAAGGAATTGAACCGGTAGTTGAAGCCGCACAGGCCGATCGTGTCGAGGGTGAGCGCGGTCATGTCGCGCACCACGTCGATCTCCTCGTCGGCGTTCAGACGCTCCCACTTGGTGACGAGCTGGTCGGCGATGTCGAGCATGCCCTCGTGGTAGGTCTGCATCATGCGATGCGCGAAGGTCGGCAGCAGGATGTTGTGCGCCTTCTGCCAGTTGGGCTCCTGCGTCTCGGCGGTGAACAGGGCGTCGCCGCCCAGCATGCGTACGCGGCGCAACGAGCCGCGCACCGCCTTGTCGAACCGCTTCTCGTCGCAGAGTTCGGCCACCAGATCGGCGCCCGACACCACGACCAGGGGCGTGCCCATCATGTCGAGCCAGAAGATCGGCCCCTGCTCACGCGCGATCCGCATCAGGTCCTGGATCGGTGCGCCGCCATCGACGGTGAGCATGTTGCCGAGCAGCGGCGTGCGCGGCGGGTGCGGAATCGGATGCAGCTTGTTGCGCGCCATTTGGCGTTGTTCCTCCCGAGCCGGCCGTCTTCTGGCCCCTTATAGCAGGGGCTTCAGCGTCCGGTCAGCGACCACGGGCCGAGCGGCGAGCCGCTCGGGCGCGGCCACTGGAGGCGGAGCCGGGCCCCTTGTTGAGGCGCACGAACATGCCGGCAAAGGTGACGTCGTCGGCATCGAGCGTGGGGAACGCCACCAGCATCTTGGCCGGCTCCGCTCCGCGCGCCAGCAGGGCGCCGACCAGGCGAACGCGGATCGCCGAATCCTTGAACAGCATGTCGCCCGCCGGCCCGCCGGTATCGCTGTCGAGCCGGCCGCGGCCACGCACGAAGATCCGCAACCGTTCGATCGCATCACGCTCGGCGGAGCCGACATCGAGGCTCAACATGCCCTTGGAGAGGATGTCGCCCCGGCGGGTCCAGCCCTCGGCGCCGGGCCATCCCTCGGCCAGCATGCGCGACAAAGCGTTGCGGTCCTTGGGACCCAGTTGGACCGGAAGCAGGCGGAACAGACGGAGGTACATTACGCCACGCGCGCTGATCGCCACCCGGGACTTGTCGTCCAGCTCGACGCGGAAAAGATCGATGTAGATCTCGTTGCGCACGGTCTTGTCGGCGAGGTCGGCAATAGCCGCCGCCTCCTTGATCGAGAAAGTCTCGGCGTCCAACCCGTGCGGCAAACGCCGTCGCTGCTGTCCCAGGGATTTCTTCTTTGCCTTCATTCGCTGTCCCTTCCGCTCAGCAACATTAGGCGCAGCCGATTCTGTCGTATAGTCCGCCGGCACACTCTCCTGGGGAGGAATTGATGAAGGTCGGATATATCGGTGTCGGCAACATGGGTGGCCCCATGTGCCGCAACATCATCAAGAAAAGCAACCATGCCGTCACGGTATTCGACCTGAATCCCGCTGCCTTAAAGACTTGCACCGATCTCGGCGCGACCGCCGCCAAGTCGGTGGCCGAGGCGACCAAGGGCGCCGACATCGTCATGACTTCGCTGCCCATGCCGAAGGACGTCGAGGCCGTGACCCTGGGCGATGGCGGCATCCTGGCCAACATCGGCAAGGGCCAGATCTATATCGATCTCAGCACCAATGCGCCCTCGATGGTGAAGAAGATCGGCGCCGCCTTCGCGGCCAAGGGCATCGCCATGCTCGACGCCCCGGTGAGCGGCGGCACCACGGGCGCGGAGGCCGCCACCATCGCCATCATGGTGGGTGGCGACAAGAAGGTGTTCGACGACGCCCTGCCGGTGCTGCAATCGTTCAGCGCCAACGTGATGCACATGGGTCCGCTCGGCAGCGGCACGGTGGCCAAGCTCTGCAACAACATGTTGTCGTTCTGCAACATGGCTGCCCTCTGCGAGAGCATGATGCTCGGCGCCACCTACGGCCTCGATCCCGACAAGCTGCTGCATGTCATCGCAAATTCGAGCGGCAACTCCAACGCCATCAAGAACTTCACGGCGCGCGCGCTGGTCGGTCACTACTCCCCGCCGTCGTTCGCGCTCGACCTTGCCTACAAGGACCTGCATCTGGCGCTCGAACTGGGCGACGAACTCGGCGTGCCGCTGCAGCAGGGTGCCGCGACGCACAATCTGCAGCGCCTGGCCAAGGGCATGGGTTGGGGGCCGGACGACAGCTCCTCCGTGCTCCGTGTCTACGAGACGATGCTGCGCCGCAAGGTCAAGCCGTAAATCACACTCTCCCAGGAGGAATCAATGAAGGTCGGATATATCGGCGTCGGCAACATGGGCGGCCCCATGTGCCGCAACATCATCAAGAAAAGCAACCACGCCGTCACGGTGTTCGACCTGAACCCCGCTGCCGTGAAAACCTGCACCGACCTCGGCGCGACCGCCGCCAAGTCGGTGGCCGAGGCGACCAAGGGCGCCGACATCGTCATGACTTCGCTGCCCATGCCGAAGGACGTCGAGGCCGTGACCCTGGGCGATGGCGGCATCCTGGCCAACATCGGCAGC
>CANJHI010000093.1 GCA_947474005.1 Alphaproteobacteria bacterium
TGAGACCGCGCTGCGCTGGGTGATGGACCAGCTCTTCATGACCAGTGCCATCGTGGGCGCGCGCAACGCCGAGCAGCTCAGGGAGACGCTGGGCGCCGGCGGCTGGCGCCTGCCTCAGGCTGCGCTCGACAGGCTCGACAAGGTATCGAAGCAGCCGCACCGCTATCCGCGGTCGTTCGAGGACCCGATGCCGGAGCGGCGCAATTCGGCGATCAAGATGCCGGAGATGAAGTAGGCCTCCATGCCCGCCTACCGCAGCTTTCTCTTCGCCCCCGGCAACCATGCACGGAAGGTCGCGAAAGTCTTCGACTGCGGCGCCGACAATGTGATCCTTGACCTGGAGGATGCGGTCGCCAAGGCGGAGAAGGTCGCGACCCGCGCTCTCGTGGTCGAGGCGTTGAAACGGCCGCGCCAAGGTAGAAGCCAGTGCGGCGGCTACGTTCGCGTCAACGCCTTCAACACCGAGTTCTGCTATGGCGACGCTGACGCGGTGATCGGTCCCGGCCTCGACGGCATCATCCTGCCGATGGTCGAGAGAAGCGAGCAGATCATGGCCTTCGACTGGCTGGTGGGCTCCCTCGAGCGTGAGCGCGGCCTGCCGCTTGGTGGCATCGACATCATCCCGATCATCGAAACCGGAAAGGGCATCGCCAACGCGCGGGCCATCGCTGCCGCCGGCACGCGGGTGAAGCGCATGGCCTTCGGCGCCGGTGACTATACGCTCGACATGAACATGGAGTGGACGCGGGGCGAGAGCGAGCTGGAGCATGTCCGGGCAGAGATGGTCGTGGCGTCCCGCGCCGCCGGCCTCGAAGCCCCGATCGACACGGTGTGGATACACATCAACGACCTCGACGGGATCGCGAACTCCGCGAAGCGGGCGAAGCAGCTCGGCTTCCAGGGCAAGATGTGTATCTACCCGCCGCAGGTCGAGGTGGTGAACCGCGCGTTCACGCCGACCGAGGAGGAGATCGCCTTTGCGCGGCGCGTCGTCGCCGCTTTCGATGATGCGGAGCGGGAAGGTTCCTCGTCGATCCAGCTCGACGGCTTCTTCATCGACTACCCGATCGTCTACAAGGCGCGGCGCACGCTTGACGCGGTTCGGGCCGTCGAAGAGTAAGCACCTTTGTCATCCCGAGCGTAGCGAGGGATCTTTGTGGGTCAGTGAAGATCCCTCGCTACGCTCGGGATGACAGCGGGCGCTCGGGATGACAATGAGTGCCCGTCAGATCACGCCTTCATCTTCCAGCGTGCGCAAATCCGCGGCACTTATTCCCAAGAGCTTGCCGTAGACCTCCGCATTGTGCTGGCCCAGGGCGGGGCCCAGCGTGTCGACGCCGCCCGGCGTGTCCGTGAGGCGAGGGACCACGTTGGGGACGGCGAGAGCGCCGGCGCGCGGGTCGTTCACGCGGGCGATGTTTCCGCGCGCCGCGTAGTGCGGATCCTGGAAGATCTCGTCGACCGACGCCACGATGCCGCACGGCACTTCGGCCTTGTCGCACAGCAGGACGGCCTCCTGTTGCGTATGCTTCTTCGCCCAGGCAGCGACGAGGCCGTCGACTGCGGGGCGCTGCTTCTCACGCTGGGCGATGGTGCCGTAGATGCCGTCGCCGGCCACTTCCAGACAACCCATCAGCCGGGCCATGCGGGCGAAGATCTTGTCGTTGGTGCAGGCAATGGCGATCCAGCGTCCGTCGCCGGTCTGGTAGTGGCTGTGCGGGCAGACGTTGGGCGCTGCGGCGCCCATGCGCTGGCGGATGAATCCGACCTTGTCATAGGCGGGCGCCATTTCGTCGAGGATGCGGAAGATCGGCTCGTAAAGCCCGATGTCGATCTGCTGGCCCCGGCCGGTGGTGTCGCGCGTGCGCAGCGCCATCATCACCCCGAGCGCGCCGTAAAGTCCGGCCATGTAGTCGGCGAGCGTGGCCGAACCCGGTGTCACCGGTGGACCGCCCGGCTCGCCCGCCAGGAAGGAGATGCCGCCGAAGGCGTTGCCGATCCGCCCAAACCCGGGTCGGTGGCTATAAGGCCCGGTCTGGCCGTAGCCCGAGACGCGCAGCATCACGAGCTGCGCGTTGACCGCGCTCAGAACGTCCCAGCCCAGGCCCCAGCCTTCCAGCGTGCCCGGCTGGAAGTTTTCGGTGAGCGCATCGGCCTTGGCCACGAGCTGCTTCAGGATCGCCGCGCCTTTGGGCGATTTCAGATTAAGCGTCACCGATTTCTTGTTGTGCGCTTCCGACAGCCAGACGAGCGTGTCGCCGCATTCGCTGACCGTGCCGAGCCGGCGGCAGGGGTCGCCCACCTTGGGCTGCTCGACCTTGATCACTTCGGCGCCGAACTCCGCCATGATGGTCGCGCAGTACGGTGCGGCGATGTAGGTGGCGATGTCGATGACACGCAGCCCGGCGAGCGGGCGAATACTCGAAACAGTGTCGGACAAGATGCGGTTCCCTTCACAATCCCTGCTTTACCTTCGGCATCACTTCGGCGGCGAACAGTTCCAGCGTATCGACCACCTGGGCGTGCGGCATGCCCACCCAGTGCACGGAGAGGATCATGCGGTTGACGCCCAGGCGCCGCCTGTAGCCGATGATCTGTTCCGCGACTTCGTCTGGTGAGCCCAGCAGGAAGCGATCGCGGGTGAGCTCGTCGAAGTCGAGCGAGAGGTCGTCGTCTCCTTTCGGCATCGCCTTGTCCTGTCCCCACTGGTGGTAGACCTTGTACTTCTCCTCGAGGTACGGGCGCGCCAGTCGGATCGCCTCCGCGCGCGTGCGCGCGACGAAAATCTCGCGCATCAGCGGCAGCTCGTCTGGCATCGGCTTGCCGAGCTCCGCCAGCGTCTGCTTGTACAGCGACAGCTGACGCTCGATCGTGTCCATCCGCTGATGCGGGTTGATGAACCAGGTGTCGGCCAGTCGCGCGGCGCGGCGCACCGCGCCGTCGGCATTGGCGCCGAGCCAGATCGGCGGGTGCGGTTTCTGGATCGGCTTCAGCGATACCGTGACCCGATCCAGCTCGAAATGCGAGCCCTTGATCGAGACGTTGTCCTCGGTCCACAGCCGCTTGATGGCGTCGAGATTCTCCTCCAGGCGCGCCACGCGCTCCCGTGCCGTGGTGCCGAAGGCCTTGAATTCGACGTCGCGGTATCCGAGCCCGGCGCCAAACACCAGACGCCCGCCCGACATCACGTCGAGCGTCGCCATCTGCTCGGCGATATCGAGCGGCTTGTGCAGCGACAGCAGGATGATGCCGGTGATGATGCGCATGCGCTCGGTCTCGGCCAGCAGGCGGGCCAGCAGCGGGACCGGTTGGTATTGCTGCAAGGGCGCCGACGCATAGTGCATGCCGGTCAGCAGATCGGAGAATCCGAGCTTGTCGGCCAGGCGCACCTGCGCCTTCACCTCCTCGAACCGCGCTCTCATGTCGTCGCCGGCCTGATACTGCCCGCGCACGAACAGTCCGTAAGTCAGATCGCTCATCCTGAGACTCCTCGTCGAGCTTCGCTGGAGTCCCATGATGGCGCAAGCGCACAGGGAAAGCCCGCTTGCAACGACGACCGCTGTGCTCACCAGTACCTTGCACAGCGGTTTTGACCGGTTGAATGATCGGCTGCATGCTCCTCAGGTTGGACGCGAGGATGCGCGTTTCGCAGCGCAATGAAAGGGGACGAATATGGGAAGGCTCGACGGCAAGATCGCAGCGGTGACGGGCGGGGCATCGGGGATCGGCGAGGCGACGGTCAGGCGATTCGTGGCCGAGGGCGCGCGTGTGGCGTTCTGCGATCGGGACGGGGACCGTGGCCAGCGCGTGGCGGCCGAACTCGAGGCCGCCGGCGCCAAGGTCGCCTTCACGCAGGCCGACGTCGGGACCGAGGCCGCCTGCCTTGCCTTCGTCAACGGTGCCGCCGAGCGGTTTGGGCGCCTCGACATCCTCGTCAACAATGCCGGCATCCGCAAATACGAGAAGATCGACGAGGCGAGTGCGGCGAGCTGGAATGAAATCCTCAGCGTCAATCTGATGAGCTACGCCTTCTGTGCGAAGGCCGCCGTTCCGCTGATGCGCCGCGGCAAGGGCGGCGCCATCGTCAACGTCGCCTCCGTCCGGTCCATCGTCTCGGGCGGCGGCAATCTGCAGTACGACACGACCAAGGCCGCCATCGCGGGCCTGACGCGGGCGCTCGCGGCCGATCATTCGGCGGAGGGCATTCGCGTGAACGCCGTCGGTCCCGGCCCGATCTTCACGCCGTTCCATGCACGCCGCATCGCGGCAGCCGGCGAGACCGTCGAGCAATACAATGCCCAGGCCGCACGCGGCACCATGATGAAGCGTCCGGGCAGGGCCGAGGAGGTCGCTGCCGGTATCCTGTTTCTGGCCTCCGACGATGCCTCCTACGTCACCGGCGCCCTGCTTTTCGTGGACGGCGGCATGACGGCGCTGTGAGAAATGTTCGGCCGGGGAGAGTTGGCAGCATGGCGAAGGTCGTCTTCGGAATGAACCAGTCCCTGGACGGGTACGTCGACCATACTGAAATGGCGACAGGCCCCGCGCTCTTCCGTCACTGGATCGAGCACGTTCGCGATCTCGCCGGCAGCGTGTACGGTCGCCGCATGTACGAGGTGATGCGATATTGGGACGAAGAACACCCAGAGTGGAACGCAGAACAACACGAATTCGCGGCGGCGTGGCGGCGCCAACCAAAGTGGGTCGTGTCGCGCTCGTCGAAGTCGATCGGCCCCAATGCCACGCTTGTTTCGGACGACCTTGAGGCAACGATACGGGACCTGAAGGCTCGGCTCGTTGGCGAGATTGCCGTTTCTGGACCGGACCTGGCACGAAGCCTGACCGACCTTGGTCTTATCGATGAGTATCGACTCTACTTCCGCCCCGCCGTGCTCGGTCGCGGCAAGCCCTTCTTCGCGGGCCCCCGGCCGCCACTGCGCCTCGTGGCCAACGATCGAATTGGCGAGGACACGATCAGATTGACCTACGTTCCTGTTTGATCACGCAACTTAGGAATCCCAACTCCGTTAGATCGTCTCGGCGTCATGCACGTTGTCATCCCGAGCGCAGCGAGGGATCTTTCTCTGCCCCCTTAAATGAGCGACTCCAGCACCATCCCCAATCCACGCACCTTCCGCGAACGCTTCGGCGCCTTGAAGACGCTGCGGCCCTTCATGGCCATGGTCTGGCAGACCAGCCCGTCGCTGACGATGGGGCTGCTGGTGCTGCGCGTCCTGCGCGCGCTGCTGCCGGTGATCAGCCTCTACATCGGCAAGCTCATCATCGACGACGTCGTCATGCTGCTGCAGTTGCCCGACCGGCCGGTGAAGTGGCAGGGCTGGATGGAAAGCGGCCATCTCCGGTGGCTCGGCATCCTGCTGCTCTCGGAGTTCGGGCTGGCCGTGCTGTCGGACGGCCTGGCGCGCGTCGTGGCGCTGCTCGACGGCCTGCTGGCGGAGAAGGTGACGAACCGGTCGAGCGTGCGTCTGATGGAGCACGCCGCGACGCTAGACCTGGAAGATTTCGAGGACGCCGAGTTCCAGGACCAGCTCGAACGGGCGCGGCGGCAGACCAGCGGCCGGATGACATTGCTGGGACAGCTTTTTACGCAGGCGCAGAACATCGTGACGGTCACCAGCTTCGCGGCGGGGCTGGTGTTTTACTCGCCGTGGCTCATCCTGCTGCTGCTGGTGGCCCTCGTGCCGGGCTTTCTCGGCGAGGCGCATTTCAATGCGCGCACCTACACGCTCGATTTTGGCCGCACGCCGGAGCGCCGCGAGCTCGACTATGTGCGGCAGACCGCGGCCAGCGTCGAGACCGCCAAGGAAGTAAAAATCTTCGGCCTGCATTCCTTCCTGATCGATCGTTACCGCCGCCTCGCCGCCGATTTCTACGAGGCCAACCGGCGGCTGGCCTTGCGGCGGGCCGGCTGGGGCGGGCTTTTCACGGCCATCGGCACGGCCGGCTACTACGCGGCCTATGCCTACATCGTCTGGCGCACGCTCGCGGGCGAGTTCTCGATCGGCGACCTCACGTTCCTGGCCGGCTCCTTCCTGCGCCTGCGCAGCTTGCTCGAATCGCTGCTGACGGGCATTTCCTCGACGGCGGCGCAGGCGCTCTATTTCAACGATCTCTTTTCCTTCTTCGACATGAAGCCGGAGATTCTCTCCAAGGCCAATGCGCTGCCGTTCCCGTCGCCGATCCGCGAGGGCTTCATCTTCGACAATGTCGGCTTCATCTATCCCGGCGCCGAGCGCTGGGCAGTGCGCAATCTCAGCTTCACGCTGAAGGCGGGCGAGGTGGTGGCCCTGGTGGGCGAGAACGGCGCCGGCAAGACGACGCTGGTGAAGCTGCTGACGCGGCTCTACGACCCGGACGAAGGCCGCATCCTGCTCGACGGGCGCGACCTGCGCGACTACGACCTGGAGGCGCTGCGCGGCAGCATGGGCGTCATCTTCCAGGATTTCGTGCGCTACAATTTCAGCGCCGGCGACAACGTTGCCGTGGGCCGCATCTACGCGCGCGACGACCATGCCCGGGTCGCGCGGGCGGCGTCGCGCAGCCAGGCCGACGAGGTGATCGAACGCCTGCCCGGCGGCTACGACCAGCGCATCGGCAAGCGCTTCAAGAACGGTGTCGAGCTCTCGGGCGGCGAGTGGCAGAAGATCGCCATCGCGCGCGCCTACATGCGCGAGGCCGAGGTGCTGATCCTCGACGAGCCGACGGCGGCGCTCGATGCGAGGGCGGAATTCGAGGTGTTCCAGCGCTTCAAGGAGTTGAGCCGGGGCAAGACGGCCATCCTGATCTCGCACCGCTTCTCCAGCGTCCGCATGGCCGACCGCATCCTCGTCCTGGCCGACGGCAAGGTGGAGGCGGCCGGCACGCACGACGAGCTGGTGGCGCAAAACGGCCGCTATGCCGAGCTGTTCGAGCTGCAGGCGGCCGGCTATCGGTAGTCAGGCGATAGGATATCCACAGGAAAAACTTGCAGGTTTGACAGGTTTTAGCCTATATTTCCTATAGGGTGGTGCTCATGCTGCTTTCAGCCCGCCAGGACGGGTTCGCCCACGATCTGGGTGCGATGCATGAGCCGGCGCAGGTTTTCGTCGAAGGCGTCGCGGCGGTGCATGACACAGCGGTTGTCCCACATCACCAGGTCGCCGGCCCGCCACTTCTGGTACCAGGCGAAGCGCTCCTGCGTGGCGTGCGCCCACACCGCATCGAGAAGGGCCTCGCTGTCCTCGACCGAGAGGCCGTGGATGTAGGCGCCGGGGCGGCGGCCGAGGAACAGCGCCTTGCGCTGGGTCACGGGATGCAGGCGGACGAGGGGATGCACGGCGCCCGGTGTGTGGCGCGGGTCGAGCGTCGACTGGAAGCCCTTGCGCAGTTCGCCGGCCGAATTGCGGCTGGAATCGTGGATGCAGCTCTTGCCCTCGACCGCGCGCTTGAGATCGTCCGGCAGCGTCTCGTAGGCGGCGTACATGTTGAGGAAGCCGGTGTTGCCGCCGTCGGGCGGCACTTCGAGCGCATAGAGGAGGGACGCGCGCGGCGGCAGCGGATTGTAGGACATGTCGGTGTGCCAGACGAGTTCGTAGCTGCCGAGGCTGCCCACCGCCTTGCCGTCCTTCTTGACGCTGGCGATCACGGCCACCCAGTCCACGGCTTCCGGGACGACGCCGGAATTGGCGCGGTCGAGGCTGGCGGCGGCGATCGGCACGCGGTCGAGGTCGCCGAAGCGGGCGCTGAATTTCATCAGGGTCGGGTCGTCGAGCTTCTGGCCGGAGAAGCGCAGCACCAGATGCTCGCCCCAGGCCTCGGCGATGCGGCCGTAGGCGGCGTCGCTGATGGGCTTCGACAGGTCGGTGCCATGGACGTCGGCGGCCAGCGCCCCGCCACTCGGCTGGATCCAGAGTTCGCTCATCGGAAGCCTCCCGGAGTGTGGTGGCACAACGCCGCGATTCGGGCCTGTGCCCGAAGGCACCCGGCGCTGTGCCGGCGGTGATCGTCAACCCGTTGCACCATAAGACGGATTTGCCTCTCGCGGCACACGCAGCGGCACAGCTGGCGGGCTTTTGCGGCACGTTCCATGTGCCGCTGCTCAGCCGTGCATGGTGAGGCCGCCGGACACGCTGATGGTCTGGCCGGTGATGAAGGCGGCATCGTCGCTGGCGAGGAAGCAGACCGCGCCGGGGATGTCCTCGGGCTGGCCGACGCGCTTCATCGGGATGGCGCTCACCAGCGCCGCACGCACCTTCTGGCCGCGCTCGTCGCTGCCGGCGACGGCCGCCAGCAGCGGCGTGTCGGTCGGGCCGGGGCAGACGGCGTTCAGCGTGATGCCCTTGCGCGCCACTTCGCGGGCGACCGTCTTGGTGAAGGCGATGATGCCGCCCTTGCAGGCCGAGTAGACGGCTTCCTGCGAGGAGCCGACGCGGCCGGCATCGGAGGCGATGTTGACGATGCGGCCGCTGCCGCGCGCCACCATGGTCTTCAGCACGAAGTGGCTCACGTTGAGCGGCCCGCGCAGGTTGATGGCGATGAGTTGGTCCCAGAGGTCGGGCGTGGTGTCGATGAAGTTGGCGAAGCGGTCCCAGCCGGCGTTGTTCACCAGGATGTCGGTCGGGCCTGTCCTGGCCTCGAATTCGGCGATCGCCTTGCCCACGGCCTCGTAGTCGGCGATGTCGACGCCCGACGCGAAGCCACCGATCTCGGCCGCGACCTTCTTGGCACCCTCGAGGTTCTTGTCGAACACGCCCACGCGCGCGCCGTAGCCAGCGAAGCGGCGGCAGATCGCGCCGCCGATGGCGCCACCGCCGCCGGTGACGATGACGTTCTTTCCGTCCAGTCCGCGCATCGGTCGCTCCTCAGAGAGGCGAGTAGGGGTCGAACTTGGGCTTGCGCTTCTCGAGATGCGAGGCCAGCCCTTCCTTCACTTCAGGGCCGAGGAAGCCCAGCATTTCGAGGCCGAGCGAGGTGTCGAAGGTCGGGCCCATCATGCGCAGCCAATTATTGAGGGCATATTTGGTGAAGCGGATCGAGGTCTGCGCGCCTTCGGCGAGCTTGGTCGCAACTTCGATACCCTTGGCTTCGAGCTGGTCGTCCTCGACGCAGAGCGAGACCAGGCCGATGCGTTCGGCCTCCTCGCCATCGATCGCCTCGCAGAGCAGGAGATAGTACTTGGCCTTGGCCATGCCGCAGAGCAGAGGCCAGACGATGCAGGCGTGATCGCCGGCGGCGACGCCGAGGCGGGTGTGGCCGTCGATGATCTTGGCCTTCTTCGAGGCGATCGAGACATCGGCCAGGATGCCGGCAACGAGGCCCGCGCCGACCGCCGGGCCGCGCATCGTGCTCACGATCGGCTTGGAACAGTTGATGACGTTGTAGACGATGTCGCGCGCCTCCTTCCAGGTACGGAGCAGCGCGTTGTAGTCCTTGATGTTCTTTTCGATGATGTCGAAGTCGCCGCCGGCCGAGAACACCTTGCCGCCGGCGCCCTGGATGATGACGCAGTTGACCGTGTCGTCGCCGTCGATGTCGCGCCAGACGTCGACCAGCTCGCGATGCATGATCGCGTCGGTGGCGTTGTATTTCTCCGGCCGGTTCATCGTCACCCGCAGCACCTTGGGATGCGGGCGATCGAAAACGAGTCGCTGGTAGCGCTTCTGCCAATCCGACATGGGGTCTCCTCCGTTGGGAGGAGCCTATCCCGCTTCGTCCCGTGGGCTCAACGCCGCGTGTTGCCGGCGTTCCACTGCCGCGAGCTGGCAAAACGGACAGCCTCTTCCGCCGCGCGAACCAGGGCGCGCGCCTTCAGCACGCTTTCCTGGTACTCGGCCTCGAGATTGGAATCAGCCACCACACCGACGCCTGCCTGGACGTACAGGGTGTTGTCCTTCACCAGGCCGGTGCGCAGCAGGATGCAGGTGTCCATCGAGCCGTTGGCGGCGAAGTAGCCGGCGCAGCCGGCATAGATGCCGCGGCGCACCGGCTCGACCTCTTCGATGATCTCCATGGCACGCACCTTGGGTGCGCCCGACAGCGTGCCGGCCGGGAAACCAGCCTTGAGCGCGTCGATCGCCTCCAGCCCGTCCTTGAGCGTGCCCTCGACGTGACTGCTGATGTGCTGGAGGTGGCTGTACTTCTCGATGGTGAACTGCTCGACCACCTTGACCGAACCGATCTTGGCGACGCGGCCGACATCGTTGCGGGCGAGATCGAGCAGCATGAGGTGTTCGGCGTGCTCCTTGGGATCGGCCAGCAGCTTGTCGGCGAGCTCCTTGTCCTCCTCGGGCGTGGCGCCGCGCCGTATGGTGCCGGCGAGTGGCCGGATGGTGACGATGTTGTCGCGCAGCCGCACCAGGATCTCCGGGCTCGACCCCACGATGGAGAAGTCGCCGTAGTCGAAGAAGATCAGGAACGGTGAGGGGTTGATGCGGCGGAGCGATCGGTAGAGCGACAGTGGCGGCAGCTTGAACGGCAGCGAGAAGCGCTGCGAGGGCACGATCTGGAAGGCGTCACCTGCACGGATGTACTCCTTGCAGGTCTCGACCATCTTCTTGAAGTCGTCCTTCGACATGTTGGCCTGCGGCTCGGGCAGGGCGTCGAGGGCGTCGGCATCGTCGCCTCGGAAAGGGAGCGTGCGCTCAAAGTCGGAAACCGCGTCGGCCAGTCGCTCCTGTGCGGCCTCGTAGGCGGCACGGGCACTGATGCCCGGTTGCGGCCAGGCTGGCGTCACCAGAGTGACGTTGTCTTCTAGACGATCGAAGATGGAGATCAGCGTCGGCCGCACCATGATCGCGTCGGGCAGGCCGATCGGATCAGGGTTCTCGTCGGGCAGCCGCTCCATGTCGCGGACCATGTCGTAGCCCAGGAAACCGAACAGACCCGAAGCCATCGGCGGCAGGCCGGCCGGCAGTTCCATCTGACATTCGCGGATCAGCAGGCGCAGCGTTTCGAGTGGCCGGCCGTCCAGCGGTTCGAAGGCCTGGGCGTCGCTGCGGGCATGGCGGTTGATCTCGGCCTTGCCCTTGGTGCAGCGCCAAATGACGTCGGGCTTGAGACCGATGATCGAGTAACGGCCGCGCACCGAACCGCCTTCGACCGACTCGAGCAGGAAGGAATTTGCGCGGCCATCGGCGAGCTTGAGGTAGGCTGACACCGGTGTGTCGAGGTCAGCGACCAGCTTGGTCGAGACGACCTGCGGTGTGCCGGCGTCGTAACGCGCCGCGAAGGCGTCGAAGTCGGGAGAAATCGACATGGCGCGCTACTGCTGCTGCGGGCGGAACGCTGCCGCGAAGTTGGCTTCGTCGACCGTGACGCCATACTTGGCGCGCAGTGCTGCGATGAGCTCCAGAATAAGGTCGTTGGCCATCATGGTATCGAGCTGCTTGCCGAAACGGTCGAGGGCGTCCTTGTCCTTGGTCAGGTCGGGAGGCTCGACCTGCTTGACGCGGACGATGACGCTGCCGTCGCCCGTGCGCACGGCCTGGGTCTTGCCCGGCGCGAGCTTGAAGAGTTCGACCACCACCGGCTGGCTGAGATAGTTGCCCGCGTCGGCCTCGAAGCGGGTCACTGCCTTGGCCGTCCGCATCTCCGTGCCGAGATCCTTGGCGATGGTGGCCAGATCGGTGCCGGCGTTGGCCTGCTCGACGGCGGCCTTTACCTTGGCGTCGGCGAGCTTTTTGCGCTCCTCGGCCTGCCAGGCCTCGACGACCGTGGGCTCGACCTCGTTGAGCGCCGGGACGCGGGCAGGCGTGATGCGATCCGTGTGCACGACGAAGTACTCGCCGCGCTGGGTCTCCAACAACTCGCTCTCGGCGCTTTCGCGCGTGGCGAAGGCCGCCTGGACCAGTTCGGCGGCGGCCGGTCCGATGACGACCTGCTTGCCCGTCGAATCCTGGCCGCGCGCGTCGACGTTTTCATAGGTCTTGATCTTGAGGCCGAGTTCCTCGGCCGCGGTCTTCATCGACTGGGTCTTGCCCAGTGTGCGCTCGAAATCCGTGACTAGCTTGATCAGGAGATCGGGCGCCTGCTGCGCCCGCATGTCTTTCTCGAGCTTCTCCTTGACCTCGTCGAACGGCACCGCCTTGCCGACCTCTATCTTGTTGATGCGCACGATATGCCAGCCGAGCGGCGACTGGATCGGCGCCGGCGCAATGCCTTCCGGGAGGCCGAAGATGCCATCGGCAAGCGGACCGGGAGGCAGTTCTTTCTTGGTGACTGGGCCAAGCTTGATCACCCCGTCGGCGGTGCCGAGAACCTCCTTGGCAGCATCCTCGAGCGACTTGCCTGTGGCAGCTGCTGCGATGATCGCCTTGGCTTTGACCTCGGTGTCGGCCATCGCCTGGTCGACGTCGCGCTTCTCCGCGGTGCCGAACTCGGCGGCACGGGCCTCGTATTCCTGTTTCAGCTGATCGGCCGATACGGCGATCTGGGGCAGGATGTCGTCGACCGTGAGCATGATGTAGGAAAATGCCCGGAATTCCGGAATCTGGAACTTGGTCTTGTTGGCCTCGAAGTAGGCACCGAGTTGCTCGGGCGTAGGTTTGGGCACGTCGACAATGATGGCGTCGGGGACATAAATCGTCTCGGCGACTCGCTTCTCGCTCTCGGCCTTGAAGATGTCGTCGCGCAGGGACTTGGGCGAGAGGCCATCGCTGCGAACCACCGCGAAAAGCTGACCGGCGGCGATCTCGCGACGTGTTTCAGCCACGAACTGCACTTCGCTGAGGCGTGCCTGCTGGAGGCGGTTGCGGAAGAGCAGGGGATCGAATGCCCCGCCGGTCCCCTGGAAAGCCGGATTGCGGGCGATGGCGGCCTGGACCTCGGCGTCGCTGACGGTCAGGCCGAACTGCTGGATGGCATAGTCGAGCACGGCGCGCTGGATGACTTCCTCGAGGGCGCGAACGTGCAACCCGAAGCGCAGGGCTTGTTCCGGCTCGGGCCGTTGCCCGGTCTGGCGCTGGATCGCCTCGAGCTGGCGGTTGAACTGGTCGCGGACTTCGTTGACGTAGACCGGAGACCCGCCGATCCAGCCGTAAAGCGGCAGGCGGGTGCCGCCGACATGGGCCACTTCGGTGCTGCGGCCATCGGTGCGCAGCATGTCGCCGATGCCCCAGAAGGCAAAACTGACGATCAGCATGCCGAAAAGCACGAAGAGAATGATGAAACGGGCGAGTTTGCGGAATTTATTCACGGAGCCGGCAGGGGTTTTTGAATGGGCGCCATGCCTACCACTCGCCCCATTGGCAGGCAACCAAGCGGACTTTGACCACAAACGCCGGTGCCGCTAGACACGCCGCGAGACAAATCGGGGGAAACCAAATGGCACGATCGAGGCGCCCGCTGATCGCCGGTAACTGGAAAATGAATGGCCTTACGGCCGATGCCCTGGCTCTGGCTGGCAGCGTCGCCGAGGGCGTGAAGCAGGCAGGCTGGACCGACCGTGAGGTCTTGATCTGCCCGCCGGCGACGTTGCTCGTGGGGATCGCCGAGGCGGTAAAGGGCAGCGGCGTCCTGGTGGGCGGGCAGAACTGCCATGCCGTCGTCAGCGGCGCCCATACTGGCGATATCTCGGCCGAGATGTTGAGGGATGCCGGCGCAAGTCACGTCATCGTGGGGCATTCGGAGCGGCGTACCGACTGCGGCGAAACCGACGCCGTCGTGCGGGCCAAGGCCGAGGCAGCGTGGCGCGCCGGCCTGATGCCAGTCGTCTGCATCGGCGAGACGCTGACGGAGCGCGAGGCCGGACGCACCCTCACAGTGCTGGAAACCCAGCTCAAAGGCAGTGTGCCGGCGGGAGCCACCGCCGCCAGATTGGTGGTCGCGTACGAGCCGGTCTGGGCGATCGGGACCGGCAAGACGCCGACCACCGCCGAAGTTGCTGCGGCACATGCGCATATTCGCCGGGTGCTGAGCGGGTTGGTGCCCGACGCCAACGCGGTGCGCCTGCTCTATGGCGGGTCTGTGAAGGGCAGCAACGCCGGTGAGTTGCTGGCCGTTGGCGATGTCGATGGCGCCTTGGTCGGTGGCGCCAGCCTGAAGGCCGACGAATTTTTGGCTATCGCCAAGGCCGCCTAAAGCGGCTAGAAGCGCCCGCTTGGCGGACATCCCCATCTAGCTCTGGACAGTAATGGACGCGGTACGAGGCTTTCTGCACGATTGGCGGCTGGTGTTGCTGATCATCTTTGTCGGCGTCACAGTCGCAATGATCGTCGTCATCCTGCTTCAGCGCAGCGAAGGCGGTGGCCTTGGCATGGGCCGGACCGACGCGCTGTTCTCGGTGCGCGGCCAGACCAATGTGCTTTCACGCCTGACCGCGATCTTCGCCACGATCTTCTTTGCACTCAGCCTGCTGATGGCCTGGAGCATGACCGGCCCTAGCCGCAACACGAAGTCCCTCATGGATCAGCTGCCTGCCGGTCAGACGGCGCCGGCTATCCCCGGGGGCACGGCGGCTCCTCAGGCGCCGGCCCAGCCCGCCGCGCCAACCCGCTAGGACGACCACCACATCCGCCGGCCGTTCCGCGGAAAAGTTTCCGCCGGAAGGGATATCCCCATGGCTGCGACCAACAACGTTTAGTATGCTGTAAGCCCATGACGCGCTTTATCTTCATAACGGGCGGCGTGGTTTCCTCGCTTGGCAAAGGTCTTTCGTCGGCGGCGCTGGGGGCGCTGCTGCAAAGCCGTGGCTATCGGGTCAGGCTGCGCAAGCTCGACCCGTACCTCAATGTCGATCCGGGGACGATGAGCCCCTATCAGCACGGCGAAGTCTTCGTGACCAACGATGGGGCCGAAACCGACCTCGATCTCGGCCATTACGAACGCTTCACCGGCGTCGACGCCAAACAGGCCGACAACGTCACGACGGGGCGGATTTATTCGGGCGTAATCGCCAAGGAACGCCGCGGCGAATACCTCGGGGCGACGGTGCAGGTCATTCCGCACATCACCGACGCCATCAAGGAATTCGTGCTCACCGACGTCGATCAGGAAGATTTTGTCCTGGTCGAGATTGGCGGCACGGTCGGCGACATCGAGAGCCTGCCGTTCCTGGAAGCCATTCGCCAGGTCGGCAACGAGGTCGGCCGCGAGCGCGTGATGTACATCCATCTCACGCTGCTGCCTTGGGTGCCGACCGCGGGCGAACTCAAGACCAAGCCGACCCAGCATTCGGTCAAGGAGCTGCTGAGTGTTGGCATCCAGCCCGACCTGCTGATCTGCCGTAGTGGCGACAAGGAGATCCCGATCAACGAGCGGCGCAAGATTGCGCTGTTCTGCAACGTCAAGCCGGAGCGGGTGATCGAGGCGCGCGACGTCGATACCATCTACCAAGTGCCAATCGCCTATCACGATCAGGGATTTGACCGCGAAGTCTGTCGCTACTTCGGTCTCGAGGCCGAAATGGAACCCAACCTCGATCGCTGGCGCGGCGTCGTGCGCTCCGTGCGCGAGCCCGAGGGCAAGGTGACCATCGCTGTCGTGGGCAAGTACACGGTGCTGCTGGACGCCTACAAGTCGCTGTCCGAGGCGCTGACGCACGGTGGCTTCGCGAGTAACGTGAAGGTCAGCCTCGAGTGGATGGACTCCGAGATCTTCGAGCGCGACGACGCCGTCTCCCATCTCGAACACGTTCACGGCATCCTGGTGCCGGGCGGCTTCGGAGAGCGCGGGACCGAGGGCAAGATCCACGCGGTAAAGTTCGCGCGCGAGCGCAAGGTCCCGTTCTTCGGTATCTGCTTCGGCATGCAGATGGCGGTGATTGAGGCGGCACGCAACCTGCTCGGGCTGGAGGGCGCTTCGTCGACCGAGTTCGGCCCGTGCGAGCATGCGGTGGTCGGCCTGATGACCGAATGGATCAAGGGCAACCAGGTTGAAAAACGCGATGTTGCGGGTGACCTCGGGGGGACGATGCGGCTTGGCGCCTATGCCGCGCACCTGAGGCGGGGCACCATGGCGCACGACATCTATGGTCAGGACGTGATCAGCGAACGTCATCGCCATCGCTACGAGGTCAACGTCAACTACAAGGACCGGCTGGAGCAGGTTGGGCTGCGGTTTTCCGGCATGTCGCCCGACGGCATTTTGCCCGAGGTCGTTGAAATTCCGGACCATCCCTGGTTCCTGGGGGTGCAATACCACCCGGAACTCAAGTCGCGGCCATTCGCGCCTCATCCGCTGTTCACCTCGTTCATCGGGGCGGCCAAGAACCAAAGCCGGCTGGTGTGAACGGGCGGCAATATTTCCGCACTGCAGGTCGTATTTCGGTCATGTTTCTGGTCACAACATCGCCGCCATGATCCGGACCTTCCTTCTCGTTCTTTTTGCGGCCACTGCACTCGCTTCGGGCGCAGGCGCGCAGTCTGCTGCGACGTCGTCCTATGGCAAGGCGGAGCGCCGCGATCCGATCTTCCTGCGCTTCAACCAGATGGCGGACCGCTACTGGGTCAACACCGAGACAATGGCGGCGAGCCACAAGGTCGTCGCCGTGCCGATGCCGCGCCAATGTGCCTTCCTCTATGCCGACTCCTATTCGAAGGGGCAGATGAGCGAGAGCGAAGTGCAGGAGGTGGCGCTGTCCAACTGCAACCGCCGGCTGGCCGAGCTTGGACCGCTGGGTGAGAATTACAACGTGAACTGCCAGTGCAAGGTGGTGATCAGCGACGGCACCTATGTCGTGCCGCGCGACACGCTGCCGGATGACTCCTATGGGCCGGCCTCGATCTTCTACCGCGACGGCAGCGGCAATATTGCGCGCCTGAACGGCGTCGCCCGCTATGGTGCCCTGATCGGACGCGACCGATCGGTCACCTTCACGGTGGAGAACGTGCGCGCCGAGCAGGTCTGCGACGGCACCTTCACCAACGAGGGGCCGAACAACGGCAAGTTCTCGCTGTCGTGCTTCGGCGGCAAGTTCAGCGGCAACGGCACCTACGAACGAAAGATGGGCGCGCCGAACGACCATATCATCGCCCGCGGCCAGACTTCGCGCGGCCTGCCAGTCGTCCTGGCGATCGGGCTGCCCGCGCAGCTCGCCGCCAACACTTACGGTGGCATCTGACATGCGCCGCGCGCTGCTCCTGTTGGGCCTGGCGGCACTTCTGCCGGCGACGGCGTTCGGGCAAAGCGCTGGCGAAGTCGAACGCTGCTTCCAAAATCCTGCAGGATGTTCGGCAGGTGGCGGCGCGGCGCCCGCGCACGTGCCCGCTCCAGGAACCGGCGGAGCGCCTGTCGCCGCTGCCCGACCAGCGCCGCCGGACTACACCACGGTACTCCAGAGCCCGGAGGCCGACCGCAAGCGCCTCCAGGAGTCGCTGCGCACACTCGATAAGTACAATGGCCCGATCGACGGCGACATGCAGTCCGAGGCGACGGTCAAGGCGATCGGCGACTGGCAGAAGGGGCGGGGTACCCCGGTCGTCGGCAAGCTGACGCCGGCTGAAGCCCAACAGCTCAACGCCGAAGCATCGAAGGCGCCGATCCGGCGAATCGAGCCGTCCACTCAGGCGGCCGCACCGCCACCAACATCGAATGCCGATACGCTGAAGGCGCTGCGCGACAGGCTGGCGGAGCGCCGCAAGGCGGCCGAGCCCCAGGCCGAAGCGGCGGCGCAATTGCTGATCCGCGACCTCAAGGCCTATGTCGCCGCCGAGGGCAAAGGCATTGCCGGAGAGCAGTTCACGACGTTCGCCAAATGGTACGCCGACAACAAGGCAGCGGGCCGCTCGGTGGGAGAGATTGCGCCGGCTATCGATGACTATGGCGATGCCAAGTCGGGCGCCGCTGCCACCGCGGAGATCAGGTTAGAGACCAAGCAGGGCGTCGAAACCTATCGGCAGTGCCTCGTGTTCGCCTGGATCGAGGGCACGCCCCGCAAGAACACCCAGGCCTTCTCCTGCGACGATGTCGCGGCGGTCGAGAAGTGGAAGACCGACCAGGCGCTGAAGAGCGCCTGGCGCTAATCAGCGGCCATCGTCTGGTCGGCGGCCCACAGCCAACGCCTCTCGGCGTTGCTGAATACGCAAAGAGATCGGTAGGTCGCGCTGACATCCCGCCCGCCCGTGGTGAACTTGTCGTGCACGGTGAGTGTCGCCACAGCAAAGCCGGTAAACTGCCTGACCTCGAGGCCGCTGAACTGCTGCTCGGTGAATATGACTTTCCCGGAAGCAGAGTTAGGTGTCGAGGTATCCGGCTTTGTCGAACGTCTTCGCGCCGGCGTTCACATAGATGAAATCAGGATGAAGCAATGCAGCCACCTCGTCGGTCGCGCGACGTATTAAAGCGTCCGACTTCGCCGTCAAAATCCTCCCGATTTCGTCGACGACCACCGCGCTAGATCACTCGCTCCAGGTAGCTCTGGAAGACGCCGACATGCACGAAGGCGGGATCGGCGGAATTCGGCCAAAGCTCCTCGGTGCTGAAGCGCACGTCGTAGGTCGGCTCGTCGGCGGCCTTCACGCCATGCGCATGGGCATCGGGGAAGGGATAGGCCGGTGATTCGCTCACGACGACGCCGGTCTTGCCGCGGATGTATCCGGGCATGCGAACATGGCCGGGCACGTAGTCCGTCTTAACCCTGACCTTGTCGCCGGGCTTGAAATGCTCGCGCGTCGCCACGTTCGGGCGGCCCGGTGCACTGGGTGTCGAAAGCGGAAAGGCGCCATGGGCGCGGCGCTCCAGTTCTTCCTGTGTGAGAATTCCCTTCTCGACGCAGAGCGTCGCCAGGCTGGTGAGTGAGCGTTCGTAGTAACTGGCCGAGAGATAGTGGCGCGGCTCCATGCGCTCGATGGCGTGGCGATATTCGTCCATGTTGAAGATGCCGAGCTTGACCGCGAGGGAGTAGAGCGCATTGACCCGCTTCTCCCACGGCTCGTGGAAGGTTTGGGCCTTCAACGAATAGCGGACGCGGCCGAAGCCCTGCTTGCCGCCGAGATCATGCATGCCGTCCATGATTTTACCCCGTTCCTACAGACGCGAGACGCCGATCATTGAGTCCTTCGTCACCAGCTTGGCGAGCTTCTCTTCGGACCAGCCTGTCGTCTCGGCGGGGCGTACGGGCAGCACCATGTAGCGCGTGTCCGCCGTCGTATCCCATACCCGGATCTCCATCTCGGCCGGCAGGTCGAGACCCATTTCCTTGAGCACGGTACGGGACTGGCGAACCGCGCGCGAACGGTATTCCAAATCCTTGTACCAATCCGGCGGCAACCCGATGATCGAGAAAGCGGTGCACGAACACAGCGTGCAGCAGATGACGTTGTGCACCGTCGGTGTGTTCTCCAGCACCACGAGATGGCGGTGATGTACCGGCATGGTGAGGCCGAGTTCGGTGACGGCGTCGCGGCCGTTCGCCAGCAGGCGTAGCCGGAAGGCCGGATCGGTCCAGGCCTTGGCCACGACACGGGCACCGTTCTCCGGGACCCATTGTTCCTCAGCCAGGTGCCTGAATTCCTCGATGAATTCACCGGGCTTCATCCCGCGTTCGTCGAACGCGGCTTGTATGGCGTCGACGCGCTGCTCGACGGAGGCAGTGGTCTGATGGACGTGGCTCTGATCGGGCATGATCGTCACTCCCAGGGGATTTGGCCCAGTATAGAAAACCTGCATCGTTCCGTCACTTGCTCCGCGCCGGGGGCGCAGCTAGAGAGGCGCGCCCCACAAGGAGTCCTGCCCGATGAGCGCCATTGCCGAAGTCCGCGCCCGTGAAATCCTCGATAGCCGCGGCAATCCCACGGTGGAAGTCGAGGTCGAGCTCGAAAGCGGTGCGATGGGCCGGGCCGGCGTGCCCTCCGGCGCCTCGACCGGCGCCCACGAGGCGGTCGAACTGCGCGACGGGGACAAGAAGCGCTACGGCGGCAAGGGTGTGCTGAAGGCCGTTGCCGCGGTGAATGCCGACCTCATGGATTTGCTGTCCGGCCTCGACGCGCTGGAGCAGATCAAGATCGACCGGGCGATGATCGAGTTCGACGGCACGCCGAACAAGGGCCGGCTGGGCGCCAATGCGATCCTTGGTGTTTCGCTGGCGGTCGCCAAGGCGGCGGCCATGGAGTGTGGCCTGCCGCTCTATCGTTACGTCGGCGGCAGCCAGGCCTCGCTGCTGCCGGTGCCGATGATGAACATCATCAATGGCGGCGCCCATGCCGACAATCCGATCGACATCCAGGAATTCATGATCATGCCGGTGAAGGCGACGCGCTTCGCCGAGGCCCTGCGCATGGGCTCGGAGGTCTTCCACGCGCTACGCGGCCAGCTCAAGGACGCCGGGCACAACACCAACGTCGGGGACGAGGGCGGCTTCGCGCCGAACCTGGCGACGGCCGACGAGGCGCTGACCTTCGTCATGAAGGCGATCGAGAAGGCCGGCTACAAGCCCGGCGA
>CANJHI010000094.1 GCA_947474005.1 Alphaproteobacteria bacterium
CTTTGATAGTTAACCATAAAGTTAACGATTAGGCATCGGTCCGGACCAAGTCAAGGGTGATCCCGCAGTAGATCGGGAAAACGGCCAGATCTACCATGCCAGCCCCTTCCCGGAGTGCCGACTGTGACTCAGCGTCTCGACTATCAAAAGCTTTCCCCCGCCGGCGTGCGTGCGCTGGGTGGGGTCTACATGTACGTGTCGAACAGCGGCCTGCCCAAGGCGCTGGTCGACCTCGTCTTCCTCCGCGCCTCGCAGATCAACGGCTGCGCCTACTGCATCGATTCGCACACCCGCGACCTGGTGAAGGAGGGCGTGCCGCTCGAGAAGCTGATGCTGGTTTCGGCCTGGCGCGAGGCAGGCGACATCTTCTCCGAGAAAGAGCGGGCGGCCCTGCAATGGACGGAGGCCGTGACCCTGATCGCGCAGACTTCGGCACCCGACGACGCCTTCGCCGTGGTGCAGGCGCAGTTCGAGCCTAAGGAACTCTCCGATCTCACGATCGCGATCGGCCTGATCAATACCTACAACCGCATCGCCATCTCGTTCCGCCGTGGGCCGGAGGGCAAGGCGTCACACTGAATGCTACGGCAGCCGCCGAAGCATGAGCCGTCGTGTGGCGCCTATGGTCATGCCTTCCGATGGGAGGCATCCATGACCGTCACTGTTTTCATCCGCTACGTTCTCGATCCCTTCAAGCTCGAGCTGTTCGAGCGCTACAGCCAGAAGTGGCTGGAAATCATCCCGCGCTGCGGCGGCGACTTGAAGGGCTATTTCATGCCGCACGAAGGGACCAACAACATCGGCTGGGCGCTGATCTCGTTCGACAGCCTGGCGTCCTACGAGGCCTATCGCGCCAACCTGCGGAAAGACCCCGAGGGTGTGGCCAACTTCGAATTCGCCAAACGCGAGCGCTTCATCCTGTCGGAGGAGCGCACTTTCCTGCGACAGGTCACACCAGCTTCTTGATCAGCTCCTGCGCCGCCGCTGTGTTGCGCACCTTGGCGCCGGAGATGAAGTAGACGAAGGCGTCGCCCTTCTTCGCCCAGGCCTTGGCGCGCTTGGCCCACTTGTCGATCTCGGCGGGCTTATAACCGGTCTTCACCTTCTCCTCGGCCCGCATCAGGCGGGCATAGGTGAAGTCGGCGGTGGGCTCGTCGATCTCCGGGAAGGCCTTGTCGTGGGCGTAGACGATGGCGGCGTTGTACTTGCGCGCGAGATCGTAGAAGCGCTTGTCCTTGAAGCTGTCGTGACGCACTTCCAGCGCATGGCGCAGCGGAAGTTTGCCCACTTCGCGCGGCAGCAGCTTGAGGAACGCCTCGAAGTCCTCGGGGTCGAACTTCTTGGTGCCCATGAACTGCCAGTTGATGGGGCCGAGTCGTTCGCCGAGCTCGACCAGCCCTTGCGTGACGAAGCGCTGCACCGATTCGCCGGCCTCGGCCAGCACCCGGCGGTTGGTGCAGAAGCGCGAGGCTTTTACTGCGAAGACGAAACCCTCGGGCGTGTCGTCGCGCCACTTGGCCCAGCTCGCGGGCTTGAAGCTGGAATAGTAGGTGCCGTTGATCTCGATCGAGGTGAGCTTGCGGCTGGCGTACTCCAGCTCGCGCTTTTGCGTGAGGTCGTCGGGATAGAACACCCCGCGCCACGGCTCGAACGTCCAGCCGCCGATGCCGACGAAGATCTTGCCTGCCATGGATGTCTCCCGAACAGAATACGGTATCATCCCGAGCCAAAGGCGGGATGACAACAGCGGCTAGAAGGAGATGAAACGGTGCCCAGTCAACTGCGGTTTTCCGTGCTCGTGCTGCCCAACGTGCCTTGGCCTGAACTTTTGTGCCGCTGCCGCGAGGTCGAGGAGCTTGGTTTCGATTCCATCGGCCTCGCCGATCATCTCGTCGATTGGGCCGGGAACAAGGGACCCTGGTTCGAGCTGTGGACACAGGTGGCGGCCATCGCCCAGGCAACCACCCGCGTTCGCCTGACGACCCTGGTCGCCCAGATCCCTCTGCGCAACCCGGTTCACTTTGCGCTGCAGGCGCTGACCGCCGATCATATTTCCGGCGGCCGGCTCGACGTGGGCCTTGGCACCGGCCTGGTGATCGACCCCTCGTATCGGATGATGGGCATCGAGAACTGGAGCCCGAAGGAACGGGTCGCCCGCTTCGGCGAGTATGTCGAGATCGTCGACCGGCTGATGTCGCAGGAGGAGACAACGTTCAAGGGGCGCTTCTATCAGGTCGATGGCGCGGCGCTCGGTCCGCGCCCCGTCCAGTCGCCTCGTCCCCCCATCATGATCGCCGCGATGGGGCCGGTCATGCTGGGGCACACCGCGCGGTATGCCGATATCTGGAACAGCATCAGCTTCGCCAAGACCTTCGAGGCCCAGCTCGAAGAGACGCGCGGACGCGTGGCCACCCTCGACGCCCGTTGCGCCGCGATCGGGCGGGATCCGGCCACCCTGCGGCGCTCCTACCTCATGTTCGACGCTGCGGCCCGCCAGAGCGGCGGCAGGGTCAACTACTACGACTCGGAGGAATCATTTACGCAGATGGTCGAGCAGGTGATCGCGCTCGGCATCACGGAGATCGCCCTCTACTATCCGATCGCGGACGAACAGAAACCGGTGTTTGAGCGCATCGCCCGCCACGTCCTGCCGGCGATGAAGGCGGCGCACAAATAAAGGGTCAGGCGCTTCGCGCCAAGCGTGCGTCCTTCCAGGCAAAGTAGCGCATGGCGATCGGCAGGAACCACGGATTGCCGCGATAAAACGGCAGGGTGGGAAACGTGGCCGCCTCGAAGGCGCTGGCCTCGACTGGAAGTCCGAGAATCTTCTGCGCAATCCTGAGCCCGAAGTACGATCCCATCGGAACGCCGGCAAAATTGTAGCCCATGCCGTACCATATACCGTCGTGGCATCCGATATGCGGCATCATGTCGAAGGTGCCGGCGCATTGTCCCGTCCAGACATGGCTGAGCTTGACGTCGGCGAGGTCGGGCAGCGCGCGCGCGAGACGTCCGTGCAGGAGTGTCGCGATGGCCGCAGGATCTTTTAGACCGTTGGCCGTGGCGCCGCCGAACAGCAGGCGCGGCGAATCGGGCGCCGGCCGGAAAAAATCGATGTCGAGGTTGGAATCGATCACCGTGCGCCGGTGCGGAAGCTGCTTCTCCAGCAGCGCCGGCGGCAACGGCTCGGTCGCTGCCATATAGCCGACAAAGGGAATGACGCGCCGTGCATGCCAGGGCAAGCTCTTCGGCGTGTAGCCGTTGGTGGCGACGACGACATCCCGTGCGCGTGTCTGTCCAGCGATGGTCGTGACGCGGAAGCGTTCGCCTTGGACGGTCTGCTCGACCGCGGTGACTTCGCAATTGCCGAAGATCGCGACGCCGGCAGCCAGCGCGCTCGTCATCAGGCCGCGGTGATAGAGGCCCGGATGCAGCGATCCGAGATCGGGAATGACGGCGCCGCCGTCATAGAGGTCGGTCGCCATCTCCTCGCGCATCAGGGCGCGTGGCACCATGGCGTAGGGCAGTCCCAGATCGGCCTTCATGCCCGCCAGCTCGCGTTCCAGCCCGGCATAGTGGGCGGCCGATGTCACCGCGATGAGACGGCCGCAGCGGACGGCATGGCAGTCGATGCCTTCCTCGTCGATGAAGGCGAGCGTGCTCTCATAGGCCATCGACAGGTCACGATAGATGGCCGAGGCATAGGCGGCGCCTTTGGCAGCCTTCAGGTCGACATAGGATTTTTTCAGCGTGCGACCCAGAAACCCGGCATTGCGGCGCGAAGCGCCATAGCCCGGTCGCTCCTTGTCGAACACCGCCACGCTTCGCCCGGCCCGCGCCAGCGTCAAGGCCGCGCGCAACCCGGTGTAGCCAGATCCGACGATGACAGCGTCGTAGGAGGGCGCGAGCCCGCCACCCGCACTCTCGGCGAGTGGTGCCGCGTCCCACCAGTAGGGCGCGTTCCTGAAGTCGGTGGTCAGAATGGCGGTCTCGATATCGTGCGTCACGCCGCCCGAACGAGGCGGGGGATGGCTCCCTTGCCGCGCACTTCCGCCTCCTCGAAGTCGGCGGCGGCGATCGCCCGGTCGAGCGCGGCGCGCAGTTCCTTCGCCGTCTCCAGCGAGAGCTCGATCCCGGCCCGCGCGCCGGGGTCGAGGGCGGTGTTGATGAAGTCGAGCGTGATGACGTCGCCCAACGGTGCATGGCGCGCGTGGTCGTAGGCAACGACTGCCTGCGTGAGTGGGAACCAGTCGTCGCCGCGCTTCGCCATGCCCTCGGCGCGGGCGATCTCGATAATCGACGTGCACATGTCCGCGCCTCCTATTTCGCCAGATGCTTTCCGAAGAAGGCGAACACCTTGCTCCAGCCGTCCATGGCCTGCTCGGGCCGGTAGAGCGGCCGGTGCCAGTAGAAGAAGCCGTGGCCGGCGCCGTCGTAGCGGTGGAACTCGTGCGCCTTGCCGTGCTTCTTGAGTTCGGCCTCGTGCTGGTTCACCTGCTCGGGCGGCGGCGCGCGGTCGTCGTTGCCGAACAGGCCGAGCAGCGGACAGCTAAGATCCTTCGTCATATCGATCGGCGCGACCGGCGTCTTGGCGTTGAGGTCCTCCTTGGGCATCACCACGCGGCCACCCCAGAGTTCTACGCAGGCATCGACGTCCTTCTTCTGGCAGGCATAGATGAAGGCGTGCCGGCCGCCGGAACAGGAGCCGAACAGGCCGACCTTGCCGTTGTGATCGGGCTGCGCGCGCATCCACTGTACCGCGGCTTCGGTGTCGCCCACCATCTGGGCGTCGGCGATGCCGCCGTCGGCACGTACCTTGGCCGCGACGTCGTCCGGGTTGCCGTCGCTACCGCCGCCCTCGCGCTGATAGAGGTTGGCGCAGATCGCCATGTAACCATGGTGCGCAAACCGCCGCGTCGTCTCGATGTAGAGCTCGCTCCAGCCCGGGAGATGGTGGATCAGGACGACACCAGGGAAGGGACCCTTGCCTTCCGGCCTGGCTACGTAAGCGGTGATCGGGGTTCCCTTGTCGCCGGTGATGGTCACGTTCTCGCAGGTTATGCCTCGGTAGAATGACATCGGTCTTCCTCCTCCGTGGGGCGCGCAGTATTCGACGATCGCATAAGGGGCGCAACAGGAGGCAGCCGACCCGATTTCACGCCTGCCGAATTCGCGCTAGGCTGCCGGCGCCATCAATCAAGACATTTAGGGGAACGCGCCATGACGACTGCAATCCTCGAAGCCAGGACCGCCCGGTTCGACGTCGAAGACGTCGAATACCTGCGCCATGGCGACAAGCCGTTGCTGGCGCGCGTGTTCAAGCCGCGCGGCGCCGGGCCGTTCCCGGCCCTGGTCGAGTGCCACGGCGGCGCCTGGTGCATGAGCGACCGCACCACCGAGAAGCTGCGCCACGAATACATGGCATCGCACGGCATCGTGTCGATCGCGCTCGATTTCCGCTCCGGCGACCAGGATCCCTATCCCGCCTCGGTGCAGGACATCAACTATGCGGTGCGTTGGGCTAAGCTTAACGCGCGCGCGCTGAAGACCCGGCCCGACCTCGTCGGCCTGTCGGGTCAGTCGAGCGGCGGCCATCTCGCGATGCTGGTCGCCATGCGCCCGCACGATCCGCGCTATGCCGCGATCGCACTGCCATCAGGGTCGCCCGCGCATGATGCCCCCACTCATGATGCCCCCACTCATGACGCCAGCGTGCGATGCGTGGTCATGTCATGGCCGGTGATCAACCCGCTCAGCCGCTATCGCCACGCCAGGCGCGCTCAGATGCAAACGCCGCCGCCGGAATGGCCCAAGTCGATCATCGCGCGCCACGATTCCTACTGGCGCTCGGAAGCCAACATGGCGGAGGGCAGCCCCACGGTCGCGCTCGAGAGGGCCGAGAAGGTGCTGACGCCGCCGGCCGTCTGGTACCAGGCCCACGGCGACATCATGCACGACTACAAGGACGTCGAGGCGGATTTCGACGGCAACGAGCCGCAGCGCTTTTGCGCCGCGTATGCCAAGGCCGGCGGCTCGATCGCGCTGGAATACGTCGACATGGAGCGCAAGGCGGGCTCCTCGCCGGACCTGTCGAAGTGCGGCGCCATGTTCGGGCGGATGGTCGAGTTCGTGGGGACGCACGTCCGGGTCTGATCGACCCGCGCTTCGTCACTTCGTCGCTTCGGGAGGCCGTGCGGCCGGAGGGCTACCGGGGATTGGTGGAGCGGCCCTGCTGCCATCGCGCCACGACCTGATCGACGTCCAGCGTGCCGAGGTTCGTCGGCGGCCCCTCGAGTGCGGTCGCGTTCACTCTGGCGATCTCGACATTGAGTGCGGCGACCCGACGACGGACGGTTGCTTCGTCAGGGAGCTTCTCGATCGTGGCGAGTTCCGTCTCCACCTTGCGGCGCAGCTCGAGCGATGGCGGCAGCATGGAAATCTGCTCACGCTGGACGAGATGTTTTACCCACCAGAGCGGGTCGTATTCCTGATCGTGATCCGGAAGCGGCTTGCCGGCGCCCGGCAGGTTGTCGAAGGCACCCTGTTCCTGGGCGACGCGGATCTGCGCCTCGATCCACGATTCCCAGCTCATCCCCGGAGGCTTGCGCTGCGTCATGGTCCTCCAGTCTCCTCGTCGGAATGGCGGCGCTCCATTTTAGCATCGGCTTGCCCGGGCCAATACCGGCACGAGCAGCACCGAACCGTGGCGCAGTATCGCAGGCGCCCGCAATTCGCTTATCGATAGACCTGGTACAGGCGCCACCGCTTCGGCACGCCCTTGAGCTGGTGAACGCCGCGATCCTTGAACCGGATTTCAGACGGCGACATCAGATCCTTGACAGCGCTCGAGACCAGGACTTCGCCTGCGCGCGCTTTCGCGGCGACGCGCGCGCCGATGTGAAACGCGAGACCGAACACATCGGGCCCGCTCACCTTGTATTCGCCCGCGTGTAGTCCCACCCTGATCTCCAGCCCGAGCGTGCGCATTGCCTCGCGGATTGCGGTCGCACACCGGACCGCAGCCGCCGGCGCATCGAACGTCGCGAGCAGGCCGTCCCCTGTCGTCACGACTTCCTTCCCGCGTGACGTTTTCAGCTCTTTGCGGACGGCGGCGAAGTAGTGATTCATTATCTTTGTCCAACGAGAATCGCCGAGCCGCGCGGCTTTCTCCGTGGACCGGACGATGTCGACAAACAGGATCGTGGCAAGCACCTGTTCGAGTTCGGCGTCACGATTGGCAGGGCGGCGCCGGATCGCAATGTTTCCAGCCAGCGGTTCATAGCGATGGCTGCGACGCCGGGTGATTGCGTCTTTTACGTAGTCCTTGGCAGGCTGCACCGTGCGGTAACGAATTGTTTTCTCACGCGGTGGAACCGTCCAGTAGATCTTTCGCCCATCTCCCACGCCATCGACGTCGACCGCGCCCCACTTCAGGAAAACCGTCGTGCCGGCCCGGCGGATCCACCATGCCTTGGACGTGTATCCGGAAACGTTCGATTGATGGATTCCGATGCGAAGGAACTTGGGCATATGCGTGCGGCGACTATTCCGTAGGGTCCACCCTCAAGGTGGAATGTGATCGTGCATTCAGGTCTTGGCAACCGCGCTAAGACAGCAACCCCAGGCTCCGGAAGCTTGCGTGGCCCTTGCGGCCGATCACCAGGTGGTCGTGAATGGTGATGCCGAGCGCCTCGGAAGCCTTGCGAATTTCCTTCGTCATCTCGATGTCGTCGCGCGACGGCTTGGGATCGCCACTGGGATGGTTGTGCACCAGGATCAGTGCCGCGGCATTGAGCGCCAGCGCGCGCTTCACCACCTCGCGCGGATAGACCGGCGTGTGGTCGATGGTGCCACGCTGTTGCACCTCGTCGGCGATCAGCACGTTCTTGCGGTCGAGGAACAGGATGCGGAACTGCTCGGTCTTCTCGTGCGCGAGTGCCGCGTGGCAGTAGTCGATGAGCTGCTGCCAGTTGGTCAGCACCGGCATGTCCTTGACCTTGCGCTCGGCCAGCCGCCGGCCCGCCTCGCGCATCGCCTTGAAGTGCACCAGCGTCCGCTGGTCGATTTCGAACTCGCGCAGCTGCGCCGGCTCGGCGGCGAACACGTCGCCCAGCGTGCCGAAGCGTTCGAGCAGCGCCTTGGCCAGCGGCTTGGTGTCGATGCGCTCGATCGAATAGAACAGCAGCAGTTCCAGCAACTCGTAGTCGGCCAGCGTCTCGACGCCCGCCTTCAGCACACGCTCGCGCACCCGCGCGCGATGGCCGAAGTAATGTGGTCGCGGCGCCTCGGCCCCATCTCCATCGTATTGGCCGCTGTTGTGGCCGGTCGTGGGAGGTGCCGCCGCGAGCGCCGCGGCCAGCTTCATCGTCGGGTCCTCGCCCGCGAATTCCCAACATTGATCCAGCCTGTTCCAGGCACCGCCCGCCTCGCGCAGAAGCGTGCGGTGGGGCAGGGTGTTGCCGCTCACGCGCCAGAGATTGTCCGATGCTTTGAGGCGAAGGCCGGCCGCGAGCAATGCCACCAGGGCATCGTCCCCCAGAGCATCATCGCCTGTCACCGGATCGAGAGCCGCCCGCTTAGCCTTCCCCATGCCGACACGGTCCACCGCAACCGCGGCGGAAACACGGCAAAGGAATGTCTGAAAGGGCGCTCCCGTCAGGCCGTGGGGCCGCGCCAATAAAAAAGGGACGCCCGATTTCTCGGACATCCCACTATGGAGGACATAATAAACGAAAAGAAACAGTCTGGCAACTTCCTGCGCTTCGTATAGATGAGAGCCCCTTCGCACCTGATGGGGACAGAGATGATCGCTTGCGGACTGGACTTCGGCACGTCGAACTCGGCGATCGGCGTTGCGCGCGACAACACATCGGCACTCGCGCCCATCGAGGCGAGCAACACGCTGATGCCGAGCGCGGTGTTCTTCGACTACGAGACCAGAGGCCGGGTGCTGTTCGGCAACGAGGCCATCTCGGCCTATGTCGGGCAGACCGAAGGCCGGCTGATGCGCGCGCTGAAGTCGATCCTGGGCTCTCCCCTCATCAACGAGGAGACCAGCCTGGGCGGCCGCAAGGTGCCGCTCACGGAAGTCGTCGAAATCTTCGTGCGGCATCTGAAACACAAGGCCGAAGCCTTTGCCGGGCAGGAGATCACTTCCGTCGTGCACGGCCGGCCGGTGCGCTTCGTCGACGATGACGACCGGGCGGATGCGCGGGCGCAGGAGGTGCTGGAAGCCATTGCCCGACGGGCGGGCTTTCGCGACGTCGCGTTCGTCTACGAGCCCATCGCGGCGGCTCACCACTACGAACAGACTGTGCAGGGCGAAGAGCTGGCGCTGATCGCCGACATCGGTGGCGGCACGAGCGACTTTTCCATCATCCGTGTCGGCCCGCAGCACCGCGCGCGCGCCGATCGCAATCGCGATGTGCTGGCGACCGCTGGTGTGCGCGTGGGCGGCACCGACTTCGACACCGCGCTCAGCCTCGCGGCGGTGATGCCACTCCTGGGACTCGGCACGCAGCTCGTCGAAAAGAACCTGCCGATGCCGAACGCGCTCTACCACGAGCTCGCCACCTGGCCGACGATCAACTTCGCGTACACTTATAAGAACGAGCGCCAGATCGCCGAGCTGGTCTCGCTGGCTAGCGAGCCCGAAAAGGTCGCACGCCTCCTGGCCGTGGTGCGCCAACGGCTCGGCCATCGCCTGGCGTTCGCCGTGGAGGATGCCAAGATCGCGCTGAGCGCCGAGGAACTGGCGGTCGTGCCGCTGAGCTTTCTCGAGGCGGGCCTCGCGATCACGGCGACGCGCGCCGATTTCGACCACGCCATCGAAGCCAGGATGGATCGGCTGTACAGGGCGACGGTCGATTGCATCGCGGCGGCGGGCCTCGGTCCTGCCGCCATCGATACGATCTTTCTCACCGGTGGGTCGAGCCGCGTGCCGGCCGTGCGCGCCGCGATCGGGCGAGCGGCGCCGTCCGCCCGCATGGCCCGCGGCTCGGACCTGCTGTCCGTCGCGCTGGGATTGACGCAGATGGCGGGGATGATGCGCTGAGTCCGCTGGACGGGTCGGGCGCCCTGTTCGAAGATGCGGCGATGCGCGTTCTCAACCTTGCCCTCTGCCTGCTCGTGTCGCTTGTCGCAGGGATGGCGCATGCCGAGCCGCAGTGGCTCACCCTGCCGCCGACACCGACGCTGCCCAAGGCCGAGGAGAGCGGGCTCGCAGCCGTAAACGGCATAAAGATCTGGTACGCCACCTTCGGGAAAGGCGATCCCGTCATCTTGCTGCACGGCGGGCTCGCCAATGCGAATTACTGGGGCCATCAGGTGCCGGTCCTGGCCGAGCGCTACCGCGTGATCGTGATGGACAGCCGCGGTCACGGCCGCAGCACGCGCGACGAGCGGCCCTACGGCTACGAGCTGATGGCGTCCGACGTGCTCGGCCTGATGGATTTCCTGAAGATTCCCAAGGCCGCCGTGGTCGGCTGGAGCGACGGTGCGATCCTGGGCCTCGAGATCGCCATCCGCCACCCGGCGCGGCTCTCGAAGCTCTTCGCCTTCGCCGCCAACTCCGACCCGAGCGCAGTGAAGGATGTCGACAAGAGCCCGGTCTTCTCTGCTTTCATCGCCCGGGCCGCGACGGAATACGAGGCGCTGTCGGCGACGCCGGGCCAGTACGAGTCGTTCCTGAAACAGATCGGCAAGATGTGGGCGACCCAGCCCAACTACACGGCGGCAGAGCTCAAGGGCATTTCGACGCCGACCTGGATCGTCGACGGCGACCACGACGAGGCGATCAAGCGCGAGAACATCGAATATATGGCGGCCGGGATTCCCGGCGCCGGGCTGCTGATCCAGCCCGAGGTCAGCCACTTCTCGTTCCTGCAGGATCCCCGGCAGTTCAACGAGAACGTCATGCATTTCCTGGCGCGGCATTGAGCGACATGGCTTCCCCCTTTGCCGCGGTCGACGCGGCCGTTGCGGCCTTCGCCCAGGAACAGCAGATCCCGGGCCTCGCGGCTGGCATCGTGCAGGGCGGGCGCCTCGTCCACGCCACGACGGTGGGCCTGGCCGATATCGAAGGCTCGCGCCCGGTCGCGGCCGGCACGGCCTTTCGCATCGCCTCGATGACCAAGAACATGACGGCGCTCGCCATCTTGGCGCTGCGCGACCAGGGCCGGCTCGCGCTCGACGCGCCGCTCAGCACATACGTGCCGCAGTTCGCCGCGGTGGCGCCCGCCACGAGCGACAGTCCGCCGGTCAGCCTGCGCCACCTGCTGACGCACGTCGCCGGTTTCGTCACCGACGATCCGTGGGGCGATCGCGTGCTCGGCATGACGCCGGCCAAGCTCGACGCGCTGATCGCCCGCGGAAAACTGTTCGCCCGCCCGCCGGGCCTCGCCTTCGAATACTCGAACCTGGGCTACGCGCTGATCGGACGCGCGATCACCAATGTGAGCGGCATGCCGTATCAGACCTACATCAGACGCACGATCCTCGAGCCGCTCGGCATGAGGCGGACGACCTTCGATGCGATCGAGGCGTCGCGCGGCGACTACGCTTGGGGTTATCGCCTCGACGACGGTGCCTGGTCGCGCGAGCGCATCGAGCCGGACGGAGAGGTGGGCGCCATGGGCGGTCTCGCGACGACCGCGCCGGACTACGCGCGCTACATTGCGTTCCTCCTGAGCGCCTGGCCGCCGCGCGACGATCCGGAGTCGGGTCCGGTGCGTCGCTTGAGCGTGCGCGAGATGGGGCTGTGGCATGCGCCGCCGCACGCCGACGATCCCAACCGTCCGTCGCCGCCCGGCGCCTACGGCTACGGTCTCAACAACGCCGCCGATGCCGAGCTCGGTCGCCGCCTGCACCATGCCGGCGGGCTGCCGGGCTACGGCTCGCATGTGCTGATGATTCCCGACAAGGGCGTCGGCGTCTTCGCCTTCGGCAACCGCACCTATGCACCGATGTCGAGACTGACACTGCAGCTCGCCACGATCCTGCATCCGTCGCTGCCGAAGCCGAAGGTCGCGACATCTCCTTATCTCGAGCGCGCGGTCGAGGCGGTGATGGCAGCGTATGTGGCGGGCGACATTGCGGCCGCCCGGCACGCGTTTGCAGTGAATTTCCTGCTCGACATGCCGGCACGGCCGCGCAACGCCGAACTCGCGTCCCTGAAGCTGCGCCTGGGCGAGGGCCGGCTGGAAAAGATCGAGCCTGTCCACGTGCTGGGTGGCTGCTTCACGCTGGCCTGCGAGCGCGGCCGGCTGAAGGCCACGATCATCCTGTCACCGGATGCCGAGCCCGGGATCCAGAAGCTGACGTTCACCGTCGAGGAGTAACGCTGGGGGCGCGCGGCTCTGCGGGCGGAGTAAACTCCGCCCTGTGTCGCGCGTCATTGCCTGCCTCAATGGAAGACCGCGCCACTGGAGTGGCGCGCCCCCAGCGATGACTAGGCGGTCGCGGTTTCCAGCGTCTTGGTCTCGCTGAGGTCGTAGGGCGGCTTGAGCAGGCCCTTGGGTGATACAGTGAAGAACTCGACTCCGGTTTCGGTGATGCCGACGGAGTGCTCGAACTGGGCGGAGAGCTGCTTGTCGCGTGTAACGGCGGTCCAGCCGTCACCCAGCACCTTCACCTGCCAGGTCCCGGCGTTCACCATCGGCTCGACGGTGAAGAACATGCCCGGCTTCAGCACAGGGCCGGTGCCGGCCTTGCCGTAGTGCAGGATGTTGGGTGCGTCATGGAAGATGCGGCCGAGCCCGTGGCCGGAGAAATCGCGCACGACGGAAAGCCGCTGGGCCTCGACGTAGCTCTGGATGGCATGGCCGATGTCGCCAACGCGGCCGCCCGGCTTGGCCGCCGCAATGCCGCGCATCATCGCCTCGTAGGTGATGTCGCACAGCCGGCGCGCCTTCACGCCGACGTCGCCCGAATAGAACATGCGGCTGGTGTCGCCGTACCAGCCGTCGAGGATGACGGTGACGTCGATGTTGACGATGTCGCCGTTCTGCAGCCGCTTGTCCGACGGGATGCCGTGGCAGACGACGTGGTTGATCGAGGTGCAGATCGACTTGGGGAAGCCGCGGTAGTTGAGCGGAGCGGGGATCGCCTTGTGATCGACGATGTAGTCGTGGCAGAGCTTGTTCAGCTCTTCCGTCGACACGCCCGGCACGACGTGGGGCGTGATGAAATCCAGCGTTTCGGCGGCCAGATGGCCAGCACGGCGCATGCCCTCGAAGCCTTCGGGGCCGTGAAGCTTGATGGTGCGGTCGTCGCGCCGCCAGTAGTCGTCGCTGTCGTCGACGAAGTCGCGTGGGCTGCTCATGGGCCTTATTTGGCATGCGATTCTGGTATGAACAAGGCCAGCGCCTAAGAGCTTGTTCGGACTAGATATTTGAAGTTTGCTAAGAAGGAGGTGTCATCTGTTTTGAGGGTCTCCATGTCCGAACCGGCAAAAGTCGTCACCGCCTGCATCCTGGTCATCGGCAACGAGATCCTGAGCGGCCGCACCCGCGATTCGAACATCCAGTACCTTGCCCTGGAACTGGGCAAGCTCGGCGTCCAGGTCCGGGAATGCCGGGTCGTCCCCGACATCGAGGCCACCGTCGTCGCCGCCGTGAACGAGGTGCGCCGGAAGTTCGACTATGTCTTCACCACGGGCGGCATCGGCCCGACCCATGACGACATCACCGCCGACTGCATCGCCAAAGCTTTCGGCGTCGGCATCTCCGAGCATCCCGAGGCGGTCGCCCGCATGACCAAGCACTACGGCGACGTGGCGCTGTTCACGCCGGCCCGCCGCCGCATGGCGCGCGTCCCGCATGGTGGCATCCTGGTCGACAATCCGGTCTCGGTGGCGCCGGGCTTCCAGATGGAGAACGTCTTCACCTTCGCCGGCATCCCCAAGGTCGCCGAGGCGATGTTCCAGTCGATGAAGCACCGGCTGGTCGGCGGCACGCCGGTCGTGTCGCGTACCGTGCGCACCAACCTGCCCGAGGGCATCATCGCCGAGCCGCTGGGCGCGCTGCAGAAGCGCTACGAGGATCTCGACATCGGCAGCTACCCTGCCTTTCGCAACGGCAAGCCCAGCGTCTCGCTGGTGCTGCGCGGCACGGATGATGCACGGCTGGCGGTAGCCGCGTCGGAGCTGATGGCCACGATCCGCGGCATGAATGGCGAGGCGGAGGAGTTTGTTCAATAGTCGTCCTTGCGCATCATCAAAAACCTCATCCTGAGGAGCCGCACGTAGTGCGGCGTCTCGAAGGATGGGCAAGCGGTGGCCGTGTGGCCCATCCTTCGAGACACTCGCTGCGCTCGCTCCTCAGGATGAGGTAGTCCAAATGGCCTGGCCGATCCTGATCGGGCTCACCGTGCCGGCGACCGCATTGTTGCTTTGGCTGCATGCGCCAGCCGCCTTGATGCTGGGGCCGCTGGTGGCGGGCATCGTCTTCGCCTCGGCGGGCGGCAAGGTTAAGTTTCCCGTGTCCATCTTCGCCGTGGCCCAGGGCATCGTCGGCTGCATGATCGCGCGCATGGTGCCGCTCTCGATCATGGGCGACATCCTGGGCCATTGGGTGCTGTTCTCGACCGGTGTCGTCTCGGTGCTGGTGGCGAGCTGCCTGCTCGGCTGGCTGATGACGCGCCTGCAAATGCTGCCCGGCACCACGGCGCTGTGGGGTATCAGCCCGGGCGCCGCCTCGGTCATGACCTTCATGGCCGAGGCCTACGGCGCCGACATAAGGCTGGTGGCGCTGATGCAGTATCTCCGCATCTTCCTGGTGGCGGGGATCGCGGCCCTGGTGGCGCGGATGTTTGGCGTGAGTTCGTCCTATGGTGCGGCGGCAATCGTGTGGTTTCCCGAGGTCCACTGGCTGCCGCTCGGTGAGACACTTGCGCTCGCCATCCTGGGGCCCCTGGTGGCGCGCACGCTCAACATTCCCGCCGGCGCCTTCCTGGTGCCGTTGGTCGTGGGCATCGGCCTCACGCATTTCGATTTTATGACGATCGAGCTGCCGACCTGGCTGCTGGCCGCGAGCTACGCGCTGGTCGGCTGGAACGTCGGCCTGCGCTTCACGCGGCCGTTGCTCGTCCATGCTGCGCGCGCCCTGCCGCGCATCCTCGTCTGCACCTTGTTGCTGATCGCGATTTGCGGCGGCATCGCGGCACTGTTCGTTGTCGTGGCCGGCGTCGATCCGCTCACCGCCTATCTCGCGACCAGCCCCGGCGGCTCCGATTCGATCGCCATCATCGCGGCCTCGACCAACTGCGACGTCTCCTTCGTGATGGCGATGCAGACGGTCCGCATGATCGCCGTCCTGCTGCTGGCGCCGGTGCTGACGAAGTTCATCGCCGAGCGGATCCAGGTGCCGCCCGGTGTGCCACCCAGCGTACCGCCAAGCGTGCCGCCGGGCGGGTGAGGGATGGCCGCGCGGGAAGATGAACGCTAGGGTCGCGGGCGATGCTGCATGAAACCTCGTTCATCGCCACGATCGTCGTCGGCCTCGTCCTGGCGTTCGTCTTCGGCGCACTCGCCAATAGGCTGAAGATCTCGTTGCTGGTCGGCTATCTGGCGGCCGGCGTGGTCGCGGGGCCGTTCACGCCGGGATTCGTCGCCGACCAGAAGCTGGCGTCGCATCTGGCCGAGATCGGTGTGATCCTGCTGATGTTCGGCGTCGGGCTGCATTTCTCGCCCAAAGACCTGCTGGCGGTGCGCCTCATCGCCGTTCCCGGCGCGCTGCTGCAGACGGCTGTATCGACGCTGCTCGGGATGGGCATCGGCTGGCTGCTGGGCTGGACGCCGGGCGCCAGTTTCATGTTTGGCCTCGCGCTCTCCATCGCCAGTACCGTGGTCCTGATGCGCGCGCTGCAGGAGCGACGCATCCTCGACACCGACCGCGGGCGCGTCGTCGCCGGCTGGCTGGTGGTCCAGGACCTGCTGATGGTGCTGGCCCTGATCCTGCTGCCGACGTTCGCCTCGCTGTTGCGCGCCGACTCGGGCGGACCGGCGCCGCCGCTCAACGCCGAGGCCCTGGCAACGGCGATCGGCATCACCTTCGCCAAGGTGGCGGCCTTTATCGCCCTCATGCTGCTGGTCGGGCGGCGGGCGATTCCGGCGCTGCTGCATTACGTGGCCCACACCGGCTCGCGCGAACTCTTCCGGCTGGCGGTGCTCGCGGTGGCGCTGGGCGTGGCCTTTGCCGCGGCCGAGCTATTCAGCGTGTCGTTCGCGCTCGGCGCCTTCTTCGCCGGCATGATCCTGAACGGCTCCGAACTCAGCCAGCGCGCGGCCGAGGAATCGCTGCCGCTGCGCGATGCCTTCGCGGCGCTGTTCTTCCTCTCGGTCGGCATGCTGTTCGATCCGATGGTGATCGTGCGTGAGCCGCTGCCGCTCCTGGGCACGCTGCTCGTGGTCATGGTCGGCAACGCCGGCGTCGCCTTCCTGATCGTGCGCCTGTTCGGCTATCCGCTGGAGACCGCCGTGACGGTGGGTGTCGGGCTGGCGCAGATCGGCGAATTCTCCTTCATCCTGGCCGATCTCGGTGTCGGCCTCGGCGTGATGAGCGACCGCGCCCGCGATCTCATCCTCGGCGCCTCCATCCTCTCCATTCTCTTCAACCCGGTGCTGTTCGCGCTGAAAGACCGGCTAAAAGCTTTCCTCGCGCCGCCTGGTGCTGCCGCACCGCCCGTCCCGCCCGAAGCCGAGCTGCCGGTGAGCACGCTCGCCGACCACGTCGTGCTGGTGGGCTATGGCCGCGTCGGCAGCCTGGTCGGCGAAGCCCTGCAGCTCGACCGCCGGCCGATGTTCGTCATCGATGAATCAGTCCAGGCCGTCGACCTGCTGAAGGTCGCAGGCATCGAGGCGCTGTCCGGCAACGCCGCCCGCGAAGGCCTGCTGGCCGCTGCCAACGTGCGCCAGGCGCGGCGGCTGATCGTGGCCATCCCCAACAGCTTCGAGGCGGGCCAGATCGTCCAGCAGGCGCGCCGCGCCAATCCCGGTATCGAGATCATCACGCGCGCGCACTATGATGCCGAGGTCGAGTACCTCTCGAAGCTCGGCGCCAACAGCGTGATCATGGGCGAGCGCGAGATCGCACGCGCCATGATCGCACAGGTCCGCGCCGACAAGGAGCCTAGCCATGTTCGACCTTGACCGGTTCATCGCCGATCTTCGCGCGACCCTTCCCGAGCGGTCGCGGCAGCCCATGAAGGAGGTCGTGGCCCGCGCCGTCTCCGATCCCGCCGCGCTCATCCGCGGCATCGGCGCACCGGACAAGGCCGGCGTCCAGGTGCTGCACAAGTCGCCCGAGCTCACGGTGCTCAACCTGCTGTGGGCGCCCAGGCAGATCACCCTGCCGCACGACCATCGCACGTCGGCGGTGATCGGCATGTATGAGGGCCGCGAGGACAACATGTTCTGGCGCCGCGTTCCCAACCCGGCAAAATTCCAGATCGAGGCCGCCGGCGGCCAGGCGCTGGGTGTCGGCGATGTCGCGATCCTCGGTGCCGACATCGTTCATTCCGTCGTCAATCCGCTGAACAGGATCAGTGCCGCGATCCACGTCTACGACGGCAATTTCCTCGAAATCGAACGCAGCATGTGGAACGCCGAGACCCTCGTCGAGGAGCCCTATGACATCAACGCCGTCGTCCAGGGCATGTCGGTGCGGGAGTCCGATCGGCGGCAGCGGGCGACGGCCTGAGCGATCCTCATGGTCTTCCGGCCCGCTCTTGATCATGAGCGGGCCGGAGGCCCGCGGTCCTTATGAGCATGAGCGCCGGTCGTCGTGTAGACTGATGCAAACGAATCGGGAGGAACGAGACATGAAGATCGGCATCACGATGTTTTCGACGGACTACGCGATCCCGCCGCACGAGCTTGCGGTCGAGGCCGAGGCGCGCGGCTTCGAATCGCTGTGGTTTCCAGAGCACAGCCACATTCCCACCAGCCGCAAGTCGCCGTGGCCGGGCGGCGCCGAGCTGCCGAAATGGTACTACGACACCTACGATCCCTTCGTCGCCATGGGCGCGGCCGCCGTCGTCACCAAGACGATCAAGCTCGGCACCGGCGTCTGCCTGGTGGTGCAGCGCGATCCCATCCACACCGCCAAGGAGGTCTCGACCGTCGACCGCCTTTCCAACGGCCGCGTGCTGTTCGGCATCGGCGGCGGCTGGAACGAAGAGGAGATGGCCGACCATGGCACCGCATTCGGCACGCGCTTCAAGCTGATGCGCGAGCGCATCGAGGCGATGAAGGAGATCTGGGCGCGCTCGAAGCCGAAGTACGCCGGCGAGATGGTGAAGTTCGACGAGATGATGCAGTGGCCCAAGCCGGTGCAGAAGCCGCATCCGCCGATCATCGTCGGCGGCGGCTTCCCGCAGGGCGCGCGCCGCGCCATCGCCTATGCCAACGGCTGGATGCCGATCGGCGGCCGCGGCGGCGACACGCTGGCGATGCTGCCGCCGTTCCGCGAGATGCTGAAAGAGGCCGGTCGCGCCGAAGCGGATGTGCCGGTCACGCTGTTTGGCACAGGCATGAACGGCGAGGCGCTGAAGGCTGCCCGCGACGCCGGCGTCGACCGCGTCGTGTTCGGCGTGCCGCCCGAGGGCAAGGACAAGGTCCTGCCGCTGCTCGACAAGGGTGCCGCCCTCATGCGTGCGATGTGAGGCGTTTCCGCTTCGCCGCGACGCGGCGCGCCGCGGCCAGTGCCAGTCGCGCCCAGGCGACGAGTTCGTCGGGCTCGTCGAACAGCCGCTCCGGCGCGCGGCAAAAGGCGAGGTCGATGGTGCCGCCCTTCTTCTCGTAGCTGAGGAGCGGGGAGGCGAGGGCTTCCTCGAATGCTGCCCGGTTGTGGTCGTCCAACCGGAGATAGAGCATGTTGTCGGTCACCATCCCGAACATCACCCCGTCGCAGAACACGCCGGTCTTGCCGAACATGCGCCGCATCGTGACGCGGCCGAGCGGCGCCAGTTGCTCGCGCAGGAACTCGGCAAAGCTGTCGCTGGCAACCATCCTTGATGTCCTCCGGTCTCGCGCAGGATAGCGCAGACGATGTGCAGTGCCCGGCCCAATCGGGGAAGTGAACCCTGGCCGGATTTCGGATAGCCTTTATGACGGAGGGAGTCTCCGAATGCCCAAGGCAAGCGCAATTCTCCGGCGGAGCCTGTTCGCCGTGCTCCTGGTCTGTTGCGGCATCGGATAGAGGCCGAATCATCTGTTGAGAACAAAGACTTGTCGGCCGTTCCGGCAGACATCGCACCTCCCGAGGTCATGGAGGTCGCGTCGCCCCCTCACCCCACCTCTCCCCCTAGTGTACTGTCCCTTAAATAACGATACAGATGTTCGAATGTTTGATAAAGTCTGCCATGCCCAACACAGGTTTGACGATCAAGTTGCAGCCGGCTGACTGCCAGCAGCTGGAGAGGTGGCAATCCTCGCACGGAACACCGCAGCAGGTGGCGCTCCGCTGCCGCATCGTCCTGGCCGCCCTTGCCGGTGAGGACAATGTGTCGATCGCCGAAGAGTTGTCGGTCAGCCGGCCGACGGTGCAGCTGTGGCGCCGCCGGGTCGGCGAGCAGGGCATCGGGGCCGTGTGGCAGATCGCCGAGGGACGCGGGCGCAAGCCGCGCTACGATCAGGCGCGGCGGGCGGCAATCGTCGAGGCAACCTTGCAGGGCAAGCCGAAGGGCATGACCCATTGGAGTTGCCGGCTGATGGCCGAGGCGCAAGGTGTCAGCAAGAACACGGTCCACCGCCTGTGGCGGCTGCACAATCTCAAGCCGCACCTCGGCGCCACCTTCAAGCTCTCGCGCGACGCCAATTTCCTGGAGAAGCTGACCGATGTGGTGGGTCTGTACCTAAACCCGCCGCACAAGGCTCTGGTGCTGTGCCTGGATGAAAAGAGCCAGATCCAGGCGCTGGACCGCACCCAGCCGGGGCTGCCGCTCAAGAAGGGCCGTTGCGGAACCATGACGCACGACTACAAGCGCAATGGCACCACCACGCTGTTTGCCGCGCTCAACGTGCTGGACGGCAAGGTGATCGGCGAATGTCACGCCCGCCACCGCCATCAGGAGTGGCTGAAGTTTCTCCGCCGCCTCGACCGTGAGTTCCCCCCGGCGCTCAAGCTGCATCTGGTGATGGACAACTACGGCACGCACAAGGAGCCGCATGTGC
>CANJHI010000095.1 GCA_947474005.1 Alphaproteobacteria bacterium
CCTTGCCGGCGTCGCTGCCGTGGCGCGCCCGGCGACGGCGCAGCCAGGTCACAGACAGGAGTGCCACGGCAATCACGGCAAAGGAGACGCCCGTCGTCACGGTGCCCAGCGCATAGAGCACCGGCGTCGTTACGTTCGTCGTCATGCCGTAGATCTCGAGCGGCAAGGTGTTGAAGGTGCCGGCGGTGTAGAGGCTGCGGGCGAACTCGTCGTAGGAGAGCGTGAAGCCGAACAGGCCGACGCCGATCAGGCTCGGCAGCAGGATGGGCACGACCACGTGCCGGATCGTCTGCCACGAGGTGGCGCCGAGGTCGCGTGCCGCTTCCTCGTAGCGCCGGTCGAAGCGGTTGAAGACCGCGAACATGATCAGGAGCCCGAACGGCAGCGTCCATGTCAGGTGGGCACCGAACGCCGACGTGTACCAGGTGGGATCCCAGCCCAGCACCCGGAACAGCAGGCCGATGCCCAGGCTGATCAGGATCGAGGGCACGATCAGGCTGGCGATGGCGAGGTAGAAGATGACACCGGAGCCCACGAAGCGCGTGCGAAACGCGAGGCCTGCGGAAAACGAGGCGATGACCGTCACCACCATGGTGGCGGCGCCCAGGATCATCGAGCGCTGGAGCGAGCCCGCGAAGTCGCCGACCATCTGCTTCTCGAACAGGTTCTTGAACCAGTGCACCGACACGCCGTTCATCGGAAAGGTGAGCCCGCCGGACGGCCCCTGGAACGACAGGATGAGGATGGTGAGCGTCGGTCCGTAGAGGAACAGCACGAACAGGCAGAAAAAGGCGCCGAGGAACCAGAAGGCAGGACCGCGCTTTCCGTGCTGCACGTCACAGCTCCTTGCGGATGTCGACCAGGCGCATCATGGCCGCGACGATTAGCAGGACGACCAGCAGCAGCACCACGGCGTTGGCCGCGGCCGCCGGGTACTGCAGCAGCGACATGGCGTTGGCCATCATCAGGCCGACCGAGGCGCTGAGGCCACCGCTCATCATGCGCACGGTGACGAAGTCGCCCATGACAATGGTGACGACGAAGATCGAGCCGATGGCGATGCCGGGCTTGCACAGCGGCAGGATGACGTTCCACAGGGTCTGCCAGCCCGAGGCACCGGCGTCGCGCGCCGCCTCGAGCAGGCTGCGGTCGATGCGCATCATCGAGTTGAAGATCGGGACCACCATGAACAGCGTGTAGAGGTGGACGTAGGCCAGCACGACCGCGAAGTTCGAGTAGAGCAGGAATTCCAGCGGCTGCTGGATCAGGCCCATGTTCATCAGCGTTGTGTTGGCGAGCCCGTTGCGCCCGAGGAACGGAATCCACGAGATCATGCGGATGACGTTGGAGGTCCAGAACGGGATGGTGCAGATCAGGAACAGCACGGTCTGCATCGTGGGAGAGCGTACGTAGAACGCCACGAAATAGGCGACGGTGAAGCCGATGACGAGCGTCAGCGCCCAGGTGATGACGGCGAACTGGACGGTCTGGAGATAGGTCTGCCAGGTGACCGGCGAGAGCAGCAGCTCCTCGTAGTTCTGCAGCACGAAGGTCGGGATGATCTGCGTCGTGTTGTAGTCGAAGAAGCTCACCACCACGATCGTGGCGATCGGCACGATGAGGAACAGCAGGAACACCAGCGCTAGCGGAGCAACCTGCAGGTAGGTGATCCAGACCTTGAAGCGGTTCATCTCTTCATGCCCGGCAAGCGACGCTCGCCACCTCCCCGACCCGCGGAGGTCGGGAGTCCGCCAGAACGACCTTCAAGCCCTTGTTCTTTCTGATCTTTCGCATCGCACCCGGTGTCATCTCGTGCCCGGAAAACTCGGGCGTGAGAAAATTCGCTTTGCCCGCTCCGGAGGCCGCCGCCGGAAACGATGCCGGCGTGGGAAGCGCGCACCACGAAGCAGACGGAAAGATCATGATATCTCCTCGGCAGGATATATAGGAAACGGACGTTTTCCTGTCAAGGGCGGCCATGTCACTTGCCCACCTTCATGCCCCCTCCCCCGCTAGGGGGGAGAGGAATATGAGAGGTAGCAAACTCAGGCGGCGATGAACTGATTCCACTTCTGAACCATGTAGCGGTCCTCATCCATCACGGCGTTCCAGCAGGCGACGGCGCCCATACGGTCGTAGAACGAGCCGCCGTCACGTACGGCACCAGCCTTCTCGACCACCACGCCCTGCGGGTTCTTGATGTCGCCCACGGCGGGCTTGCCTTCCATCCAGAAGCCCCATTCATCGGCGCTCATGTTGGCCTTGGCCGTCTCGAGCACCGCCGAGTAGTAGCCCTGGCGGTTCAAGAAGGCGCCGACCCAACCCGACAGGTACCAGTTGATGTACTCGTAGGCGGCGTCGAGCTGCGCGCCCTGCAGGTGCTTGGCGAGCGACAGCCCGCCGCCCCAGGCGCGATAGCCTTCCTTCAGCGGCTGGTAGACGCAGGGCACGCCCTTGGCGCGCACCGCCGACACCGCCGGCGACCACATCGACTGGATCACGACCTCGCCCGAGGTCATGAGGTTCACCGACTCGTCGAAGGTCTTCCAGAAGGCGCGGAACTGGCCCTCCTTCTTGGTCTTGATCAGGAAATCGATGGTCTTGTCGATCTCCGCCTTGGTCATGTTGCCCTTGTCGCCGTACTTCACGATGCCGGCCGACTCGCAGATCATCGCCGCGTCCATGATGCCGATCGAGGGAATGTTCAGGATCGAGGTCTTGCCCTTGAACTTGGGATCGAGAATGTCCTTCCAGTTCTCGATCTTGCGGCCGACCAGGTCGGGACGGATGCCGAGCGTATCGGCGTTGTAGATCGTGGGCACGATGGTGAACCACTGGGTCGGCGTCTTGGCGAACTTGGTCGAGCCCGCGCCTTCGACAAAGCTCACGGTGCTGGGCGCCGTGCCCTGGGCGATGACGCTGTCGGGCTTCAGCTTGCCGGTGGTGAAGATCGGCACGATCTTGTCGAACAGCTTGATCTTCTTCACGTCCATCGCCTGCAGCGTGTTGGCGCCGAAGACCTTCTTGATCATCCAGTATTCGATGTCGCCGATGTCGAACGAGTTCGGCTGCGTCACGACGCGCTGCACGACGGCGTCGGAATCGAGCGCCGTCATCTGCAGCGTGATGCCGAGGTCGGCCTTGCACTTCTCGGCAATCTCGTTGATCGCCGACACGCCGGTGCCGCACTGGCGCAGCACGATGTTCTTGTTGTTCTGCGCCCAGATCACCGGAAAGCCGGTGATCGCCCCGCTGCCCAGCGCCGCGCCGGCAACGCCTGCCGCGCCCTTCAGCATCCTGCGGCGTCCTACTCCTTTGGTGAACTTGCGAGCCATGTCTTCCTCCTTCGATCAATGTCCACAATCAATGTCCAAGGGCGTGCACGTCCTCGGGTTTCCACGACAGAACCACTGGCTGGCCGGGCGCCACCGGCGACGCATCGAAGCGCGCCTCGGACACCACGGCCGACAAAGTCTCGAGCCCGGCCACGTCGATGCCGACCTGCACCGTCGCGCCGAGATACTCGACGGACCGCGCCACGCCCTGGAGCGACGATGCTCCTACGTCGATCGCCCCGCCGGCCTGAACGGTCATGCGATCGGCGCGGATGGCGACCAGCGGCGAACTGCCGGTGCCGCGCGCCACCGCCGTCGGCAGCACGTTGTGCCCGCCGATGAACTTCGCCACGAACGAGGACGCCGGCCGGTTGAAGACCTCGCGCGCGGTGCCGGCCTGCTCGATCTTGCCGCCGTTCATCACCACGACGAGGTCGGCCAGCGCCATCGCCTCGTCTTGGCTGTGCGTGACATGGATGAAGCTGATGCCGAGCCGGGTTTGCAGCGTCTTCAGCTCCTCACGCATTTTTATGCGCAGGAACGGGTCGAGCGCCGACAGCGGCTCGTCGAGCAGCAGGACCTGCGGATCGGTGATCAGCGCCCGCGCCAGCGCCACCCGCTGCTGCTGGCCGCCCGAGAGCTGGGCCGGCAGGCGGCTGGCGTAGGGTTCCATCTGGACGCGCCCGAGGACTTCCCGTGCTCGCGCTCGCCGCGTGTCCTTCTCGACACCCCGCATTTTCAGGCTGAAGGCGACGTTGTCGGTGCAGTCGAGGTGCGGAAACAAGGCGTAACTCTGGAACATCATGGCCGTGCCGCGAGCCGCCGGGGCCGCGTGGGTGATGTTCTCGGCGCCCAGGATGACGTCGCCTTCGCTCGCCTCCTCGTGGCCCGCGATCATGCGCAATGTCGTGGTCTTGCCGCAGCCGGAAGGCCCCAGCAGGCAGCAATAGGTGCCGGCCGGGATGCGCAGGTTGATGGCATCGACCGCGATGGCCTCGCCATAGCGCTTGGTCAAAGCAACAAGTTCGATATCCGGCTTGGTCGCCATGGTTCCCCCGGTAGCAAGCCATTGGTAGCAAGCCCCATGCCAGCACTGTAAAATCACTTGGGGAAAATTGCGCTAGCCATTGGCGCAACTCTTGCTGACCCTCGGTCAATGGGATCTCCCTGGGAGCGAAGCGAATGCGGCTGATCGGCGTCGATGTGGGCGGCACCTTCACGGACCTCGTCTATGCCGACACCGAGGCCGGCCGGACCGCCGTGCACAAGATCTCGACCACGCCGGACGACCCGTCGCGCGGCGTCGTTCAGGGCCTCGTGGCGCTCTGCGACAAGTATGGAATCCCGCGCGAGACCATCGACACGGTGTTCCACGGCACCACCATCGCCACCAACGCCATCCTCGAACACGACGGCGCCGTCACCGGCATGATCACGACCGGCGGCTATCGCGACATCCTTCATATCGGCCGCCACCAGCGGCCTCAGCATTACTCGATCATGCAGGACATCCCCTGGCAGGACCGGCCGCTGGTCAAGCGCCGCCATCGCAAGACGGTGACCGAACGACTGGTGCCCCCCAAGGGCGAGGTGCTGGAGCCGCTCGACGAAGAGGGCGTGCGCCAGGCCGTGCGCGAGCTGAAGGAGGCCGGCGTCGAGGCCATCGCCATCTGCTTTCTCTTCTCCTACCTCGATGCCACCCACGAGGCGCGCGCCATGGAAATCGTGCGCGAGGAATATCCGGCGTGCTTCGCCACCACCTCCTCGTCGGTCTCACCGCAGTTCCGCGAATTCGAGCGCTTCACCACCACGGCGATGAACGCCTTCGTCGGCCCCAAGGTACGCAACTACGTGACGCGGCTCGAGTCGGAAATCGAGGCCTCGGGCTTCAAGGCCGATCTCCGCATCATGGCCTCCAACGGCGGCGTGGCGACGCCCGCCATGGTGGCCGAGCGCCCGGTGCTCACGCTCCTGTCGGGCCCGGCGGCGGGCGTGATCGGTGGCGACTGGGCGGGTGGCCTCTCGGGCCGGCGCAACCTCATCACCTTCGACGTCGGGGGCACCTCGGCCGATATCGGCATCGTGACCGACGGCGGCTTCGGCGAGGCCACCGCGCGCGATACCTGGATCGCGGGCTTCCCGGTGATGGTGCCGATGATCGACGTCCACACGATCGGTGCCGGCGGCGGTTCGATCGCCCATCTTGACCAGGCCGGCGCCTTCAAGGTCGGGCCACGCTCGGTCGGCGCCGTGCCCGGCCCCGCCGCCTACGGCCGTGGCGGCATGCGCGCCACCGTCACCGACGCCAACGTCGTGCTCGGCCGCCTCGACGGCGGCAACTTTTTGGGCGGCGGCATGTCGCTCGATGAAGTGGCTGCGCGGCGCGTCATCGGCGAACTGGCGCGCGAGCTCGGCCTCTCCGACCGCGAGGCAGCGGAGGGCGTGGTCACCGTGATCAACGCCAACATGGCCAACGCCATCCGGTCCAGAACCGTCCAGAAGGGCATCGATCCGCGCAACTATACCCTGGTGGCCTTTGGCGGCGCGGGGCCGCTGCATGGCGCCGAAGTGGCCGAGATGCTGGGCGTCACCGAGGTGATCGTGCCGCCGCATCCCGGCATCACCTCGGCCGTCGGACTCTTGATCAGCGACCTTCGCTACGATGCCATCCGTACCTCATTCCAGGTCTCGGGGGCGGCCGACCTCGTCCGCATCAATGCCGACTTCGCCGCGATGGCCAAGGAACTCGCCGGGCGCTTCACCTCGGACGGGATCAATCTGGCCAAGGTCACCTTCGAGCGCCGCGGCGATCTCCGCTACGTGGGCCAGGGCTATGAGCTCCGCGTGCCCTTCCCCGACGGCGCGCTTGACGCAGCGACGCTCGCGGTGGCCTTCGAGGCCTTCCACGAGATCCACAAGCGCGAGTACGGCCATCACTTCGCCGACTCGGCCATCGAGATCGTGAACCTGCGGCTGGTCGGCGCCGCGAGCGCCGCCAAAATCGCCAAGCCCACTGCCGGCACGGCGACGTCGGTGGCGGCGGCGCTGCTGCGCTCCGGCATGTGCACCTTCCGAGTCGACGCCAAGCTCGCCGACTATCCCACCGGCTTCTACCGCCGCGAGCTGTTGCCGGTCGGCGAGCGCGTGCCCGGCCCCGCCATCATCCTGCAGATGGATTCGACCACCGTCGTGCCGCCCCACTACACTTTCGAAGCCGATGCCGCGGGTAATCTGATTATCCGGAAGTCCGATGCTTGACCCCCTCCGCCCTTTGGGCACCTCCCCCGAAGACGGGGGAGGAGAGAAGAAAGTCATTCTCCTCCCCCGCGAAGCGGGGGAGGTGGCCGAAGGCCGGAGGGGGTCATGCACCTTCTCCTTTCCAGGAGTCCGCCCATGACCACCGCCCCTCTCCGCCAGCCGGCGCAAAAGCCCGACCGCATCGACCCGATCACCAGCAGCGTGATCCAGGGCGCGCTCGAGAACATCGCGGTCGAGATGGGCTATAAGCTGATGCGCATGAGCTACTCCTCGATCATCCGCGAGTCGGAGGATTTTGGCGCAGCGCTTGTCGATGCCGAAGGACGCGGCCTCGCGGAATCGGCGCAGTCGACGCCGCTGCAGTCCGGCCCGATCCCGGGCTATGTGCGCGGCATCCAGCGCATCATGGCGGCGCGCGGCGAGACCATCCGGCCGGGCGACGTCATCATGCACAACGACGCCTACTCGGGCGCCAGCCACGGCCCCGACGTCGCCTTCATCGTGCCGGTGTTCGTGCAAGGCCGCCTGATCGCCTACGCCGCAACCACGGCGCACCATCTCAACATCGGTGCGCTCTCGCCGGGTTCGTGCGGCATCGTCGAGGCGATCGATGCCTATGCCGAGGGGCTGCAGTTCAAGGCGATCAAGGTCTACGACCGCGGCGTGAAGAACGACATGGTGTGGCAGATCGTGCGCGACAATATCCGCGCGTCGGACCTCGTGGTCGGCGACATGGATGCCCAGATCGCCGCCGCCCGCATCGGCGCCGACCGCATGGTCGAGCTGGTCGAGCGCTATGGCCTTGAAACCTTCGAGCTCGCCTGCACCGCCCTGATGGATCATGCCGAGAGGCTGATGCGCCAGGCGATCGCCAAGCTACCCGACGGCATCTACCGCGCCGAGACCGCCATCGACGGCTATCTCGACAGCGACGATCCGACCAAGAAGGAACTGCCGATCGTCGTCACCATCACCAAGAAGGATGATTCGCTGGTGGTCGACCTCACCGGCACCGCGCCGCAGGTACCCGACCGGCCGATCAACATGCCGCTGGAAGGCACGGCCGACATCGCGATCTGGCTCACCATCCGTTCGGTGCTGCTCGACACCGAGATTCACGGCCACATCCCGGTGAACGCGGGCCTGATCCGGCCGATCTCCATCATCGCCCCCAAAGGGTGCCTGGCCAACCCGACCTTCCCTGCCCCCACCATCGCCCGCTTCTGTCCCGGCAATCAGCTCGCCGACACGGTGATGAAGGCGCTGTCGCTCGCCATGCCGGGCAATGTCTCGGCCGGCATCGGCAATCTCAAGGTTATCGCTTTCTCCGGCCTGAAAGACGAGACGCACTGGGTGCATATGGAAATCTTCGAGGGCTCCTACGGCGGGCGCCTCGGCAAGGACGGCATGGACGCCGTCGATACGCTCTACGCCAACACGCGCAACAACCCGATCGAGGACATCGAAACCCACCTGCCGCTCCGCGTGCTGCGCTATGAACTGCGTGAGGATGTGAGCGGCGCCGGCAAGTGGCGCGGCGGCCTGGGTTCTATCCGCGAGTTCGCATTCCTCAGCGACGGCGGCGCCTCGGTCGAAGGCGAAGGCCATCGCTACCGGCCCTGGGGTTTCCTGGGCGGCAACGAAGGCGTGCCGGCCAAGCTCGATCTCGTGACGCCGGGCAAGCCCGATCGCGCGCTGCCCTCGAAGGTGCCGCACATGAACATCGGCACCGGTGGCCGCTTCGTCTGCTATGGCCCGGCCGGCGGCGGCTACGGCAACCCGCTGGAACGCGATCCGGCCAAGGTGGCCGACGACGTGCTGGACGAGGTGATTTCGGTCGAGACGGCGCTGCGCGACTATGGTGTCGTCGTCTCACCCAGGGGCATCGTCGACGAGGCGGCAACGGCGAACACCCGCACCCGTGCATAGCGCTGCGGCAAGCCGAGCGCCGCCTCCTCGAGGGTCGCGCAAGCGACATTCGGGCAGCCGTGTGCTACTTGCTCAGGTCATTCTGGAATTCACCTGGGTAGTGTCGGCTCAAACTCCGCCATCGCATCGCACGACAATGAATCATCAATTTGCCGCCGGTGCCCCTGTGGCAACGACTGCCAGGTCGACCTTCGCCGCCGCGGCACGCCCGTGAGCGAAGCCTCGAGTCAACCGAGGAAGCGGGTCGACGGTCGGCGCTTGCGTACCGAACGGACCCGGCAACGGCTCATCGAAGCTTACCTCGGGCTGGCCTTCGAACATTCTCCCCGGATGCCCACGGCTGCGGAGATCGCCGGGCGCGCGGGCTGCTCCGTTCGCTCTGTCTTCGAGCGCTTCCCGGATCTGCTCAGCCTGCAGGTCGTCGCCGCCAGCTACGCGATGGATCAAGTGGCTGCGCTGGCCGCCCCGCCCCTGCTGGATGCTGACCGGAATGCCCGCATCGAACATCAAGTCCAGATGCGGTCCCACCTCTGCGAGATATGGGGCCGGCTGTGGCGGAGCCTCCTGGTGAATCGGGGCGATTCCGACGAACTCAGGCAGAAGATCAGCGCCTTCCAGGAATTGCGGCTCAGTCGGCTGGAGATCGCCTTTCGCCCGGAACTCGCGATTCTGCCGGACGTGGAATGCAGGCAAATTCTTGTCGCCCTGACACTCCTGACCGACGTGAGCAGCTGGCAGTGCATGCGTGAATTTCTCGGCCTGTCTGTCGACGAGGCGCGTGCGGTCTGGGTCGGTTCGCTTCAGCGCTTGCTGCCATCGACGTCGCCGGCTTGAAGCTTCCGGCGCCGTGATCGCTCAGAAACTGCCGGCGCCGCCGTCGACCGGCATTTCGATGCCGGTGATGTAGCTCGCCTCCGCCGACGCCAGGAACAGGACGGCGCGCGCCACTTCGTCGGCGCTGCCGAACCGCTGCATCGGATTGCTCTCGGTCAGTTGCCGCTTCACGTCCGCCAGCTCCGCCGGCGCCAGGCCGAACGTCTGGAATATCGGCGTTTCGATCGGGCCTGGACTGACCACGTTGACCCGGATGCCGGCGCCGGCCAGCTCGGCGCCGAGGCTGCGGCCGAGCGAACGGACCCCGGCCTTGCTCACGGTGTAGACCGAGGTATCGGGCACGCCGTTGCTGGCCGACAGCGAGGCATTGAGCACGATGGCGCTTCCCCGCGCCATCAACGGAAGCGCCTGCTGGATGGTGAAGTACACGCCCTTCAGGTTGATGCTCATGACCTCGTCCCAGATCGCCTCGGTCATGCTGGCGATCGGGCCGAGGCGAGCCACGCCGGCATTGGCGAACAGAACGTCGATGCGGCCTTTCAGGCTGGCGACGTGTCGGATCAGGCCCGCGATATCGTCCATCCGCGAAACGTCGGCGACAAAGCCCGAGGCCTTCGCGCCGATCTCCGCCACCGCCGCATCGATCGTGCGTTGGTTGCGGCCGGAGATGACGACCTCCGCGCCCTCGCGGGCAAAGGCCCGCGCCGCCGCCAGGCCCAGCCCGCTGTTGCCGCCGGTCACCAACGCTACCTTGCCGTCGAATCTCATCGCAGTCATCGGAACAGGCTCCCCCGAGGTGATCCGGGGCGCATCATATACGCTCGCACTCCCACCGCACCGGGGTGGTGTTGCGTCGCCAGTTGGCAACACCTCGCCGCTCGTCCATCAAGGAGGATGGATTTTGATCTGAAAGGCCGCGCCTGCCTCGTCACCGGCGCAAGTTCCGGCATCGGCGCCGGTGTCGTGCATCTTCTCGCAAAGCAGGGTGCGCGCGTTGCCGCCACGGCGCGGCGTGTCGATAAAATCGAGCACCTCGACCAGGGGTTAGCGCTCGCGGGCGACGTCACCAACCCCGATGATATCGTGCGCATCGCCGCCGAAGCGACGAAGGCGCTGGGACCCATCGACATTCTGGTGAATTGCGCCGGCGGTTCGCGACCGACCGGGCCCGACGCTCCCGAGGACGTGTGGGAGGAAGCCTTTGCGCTCAACTTCACCGCGGCCCGCCTGCTTACCAAGGCGCTGCTGCCGGCGATGCGCCAGCGTAAATGGGGCCGCATCGTCAACATCAGCGGATCGATGGAGCCGCGCGGGCTCAACGCCGCCATGGCGGCCAAGGCGGCGCTCCATCTCTGGGCCAAGGGCCTGTCGTGCGACGTGGCGGCCGACGGCGTCACCGTGAACACCATCCAGCCCGGCCGCATCAACTCTGAGCAGATCCTGCAGAAGCTCCATCCGACCGAGGAAGCGCGCCGGATCTTCATCGAGCGCAACATCCCGATCGGCTACTTCGGCGAGCCCGAGGACGTGGCCAACCTGGTCGCCTTCCTCGCCTCGCCCGCGGCGCGCTACATCACCGGCGCCGTGATCCCGGTCGACGGCGGCATGCGCCATGTCGCTCATTGAACCGCCCACGGCGGCCCGCTTAGAATCCCGCCGGGCCGCGCAAGCTGCGTTCGTAGTCCTGGCCGCCATAAAACACCCGAACGATCACGACTTCCGACTTCTTCACCTGGAACACAATCGTCGCTCTACGCTCGAAACCCATCGGCCGGATCCCGGGGCGGATGTCATCGCGTCTCGTGCCGCGCTCGGGAAAGATCTCGAGCGTCCTGCAGGTCGCCTCGATCCGGTCGATATAAGCACCGGCGGCCGTCTCGCCGGCTTCCTCCGCGATGTGGTGGTAGAGGCCGAACAGATCGGCTTCGGCGCGAGGCCGGAAGCTGATCTTAAGTTTTTTCATTCTGCCGGGCTTTCACTCGTCCGGCGTGATGCGCCCGCAGCCGCTTGAAGACCTTGTCGGCCGATGCGCTCGGCCGCGGATCGGCAAGAGACTCGTCGACGCGCCGGCGCAACCAATCGTTGACCGCCGCCTCCTCGCGATCGAGCGCGCGCAAGCCGGCACGCACGACCTCGCTGGCCGAGGCATAGGCCCCGGATTTCACCCGTGTCTTGACGCCCTGCTGAAGGTCGCCAAGGGTGACAGTGATCGGTCGACTGGCGCGGGGCACGGTGGACACTCCTTGGGAATATGACACTGTCATACTAGAGAGATGTCTGACTTTATTCAAGAAAGGAAGAGCGTGGATCAGGGTTCAAGCCATCCACCCCGTCAAATGCGCCTCGGCGTCTTCGTGCAGACGCCCGGGCATCACGTGGGCGGCTGGCGGCATCCCGATGCCACGGTCGACGGCTGGCCCAACCTCGGCCTGATGCAGCACATTGCCGCCACCGCCGAGCGGGGCAAGTTCGACATGTTCTTCCTGGGCGACGGCTTCGCCACCGGCTACGGCGAGCATCCCTCGACCATCGGCAAGTTCGAGCCGCTGACGCTGCTCTCGGCGCTCGCCATGGGCACGTCGCGGATCGGGCTCGCGGCCACCGGCTCGACGACCTATGCCGAGCCCTATCACGTGGCCCGCGGCTTTGCCTCGCTCGATCATCTGTCGGGCGGACGCGCGGCGTGGAACGTGGTGACGACGGCCTACGACAAATCGGCCGCGGTGTTCGGCCGCCAGCATCCGCCGCACGCCGAGCGCTATGCGATGGCCGAGGAGTTCGTCGAAGCCTGCCGCGCCCTTTGGGACAGCTGGGACGACGGCGCCTTCACGCCCGACAAGGCGGCGGGCCGCTTCGTGCGGCCGGGCAGCCTCCACGTGCCGGACTTCCGCGGCAAGTATTTCACCGTGACGGGCGCGCTCAACGTGCCGCGCTCGCCGCAGGGCCATCCGGTGCTGATCCAGGCCGGCTCCTCCGGCCCCGGACAGGCGCTGGCAGCGCGCATCGCCGACGTCGTGTTCACGGCACAGAACGATCTCGCCGAGGCGCAGAACTTCTATAACGCCGTAAAGGCGCAACTGGTCGGTTACGGCCGGACGGAGGACAGCGCGCGGATCATGCCCGGCGTCATGCCCGTCGTAGGACGGACCGAGGCAGAGGCGCAGGAGATTTTTGCCGAGCTCAACCGCGCCATCGACACAGCCCAGGCCTTTACGGTGCTGTCGGAGCGGCTGGGCTCCGACATGTCGGTCCATCCGCTCGACGAGCCGGTGCCGGACCTGCCGGAGACCGAGAATCTGAAAAGCCGCGCCGCGCTGCTGCTGCAGATGGCGCGACGCGACAGGCTCACCTTGCGGCAACTCTACTACCGCGTGGCGGCGGCGCGCGGCCATCTGCTGCTGATCGGCACGCCCGTCATGATCGCCGACACGCTGGAAGCCTGGTTCAGCGCCGGCGCGGCCGACGGTTTCAACGTCATGCCGCCCTTCTTCCCCGGCCAGTTCGACGCCTTCGTCGACGGCGTGGTGCCGCTGCTGCAGGAACGCGGCCTGTTTCGCGCCGACTACGTGGGCACGACGCTGCGCGAGCATCTGGGATTGAAGCGCCCCCGTACGCCTGGCGCGTCGGGTGCCGCCTAGATTGTCCTCTTGTATATTGGATTGATATTCCAATATACTGGATGAATGACCATCAACCAGAGAATTGGCGCGCGCGTTCGGCAGCTCAGGGCTGACCGCGGGCTGGCGCTCGACGCGCTGGCCGAAGCCTGCGCCGTCAGCCGCTCGATGATCTCGCTGATCGAGCGCGGCGAAAGCAGCCCGACCGCCGTCGTGCTCGAAAAGCTCGCGACCGGTCTCGGCGTCTCCCTGGCATCGCTCTTCGAGGTGCCCTCTCGACCCCGCGAACCCGTGTCGCGCAGGGCCAAGCAGCTCGAATGGCGCGACCCTGATTCGGGCTACCGGCGGCGAAACGTGTCGCCCGACGGCTATCCGTCGCCGATCCAGATCGTCGAGGTCGTCTTTCCAGCGCGCGCGCGGGTGAGCTACGGCACCGGCGCGCGTCCGGGCGTGACTCATCAACAGATCTGGGTCCTCGAGGGCACGATCGAGGTCACGTTGGGCGACCAACCCTACACGCTCGCGTCAGGCGATTGCCTGGCGATGGTCCTCGACCGGCCCGTCGCCTACCGCAATCCGACCGCCAAGCCGGCGCGCTACGCCGTGATCATCGTCGCCACGCCGCCTCTTCGGTAAATGCCCGATGAACGCGATCGACGTCCTCGCGGCATTGCTGAGCGCGCTGCTGCACGCCGGCTGGAATGCCGCCGTCAAGGCCGACCGTCACCCAGCCCAGGCGATGACGGCGCAGATGCTGCTGGGTGCGGTCCTGGTCGTGCCGGCGCTTCTGTGGTCAGGCCTGCCTGCCCCGGAGGCGTGGGTCTGGGTGGTGGCCTCGACGCTGATGAACCTGTTCACGGTATCGGCGCTGCTGCGCGCCTACGAGCTGGGCGGCTTCGGTCTCGTCTATCCCGTCGTGCGCGCGGTGGCGGTGTTGCTCGTGGTGCCGCTGGCGGCGGTGCTGACGGGCGAGCAGTTCGGTCCGGCAGCACTCGCTGGCATCGCCGTGATCGCCCTGGCGCTGGGCGTGCTCGCCGTCGACGCGGCGCGCGATCGAACCGTCACCCTGAAGGCGCTGGCCTGGACCCTCGCGGCCGGCGTCGGCACGGCGGCTTATATAATGTGCGACGCGCGCGGCGTTCGTGCCTCGGGAAATCCCTGGGCCTATGGCTTCGTCGTCTCTATCACCAACGCCGCCGCCATGTGCTGGCGGCAGCGGGCGGCGGGATCGCCCTGGGGCCAGTTGACGGGACGATGGGCCACGGCCTTGCCGACCGCGGTGGCCGCGATGGTGTCCTATCTTTTGATCCTGTGGGTCTGGAGCCATGCGCCGGTCGCCCCCGCGGCGGCCTTGCGCGACACCAGTTCCATCTTCGCGATCCTGATTGCCGTCGTTTTCCTGAAAGAGCCTTTTACCCGGACGCGAATACTGGCCGTGCTGCTGGCCGCTGCCGCGGTGCCGTTGTTGCGCATGGGGTGAATCCGCCTGGCGTGCACCTCGCCCGACCTGCTGTTAATCTCGGCAGCGTCAGGGGGAGAAGCACATGGACCGCTGGCTTGGCGCTGCGCTCGACTACATGCCGTCGTGGCTCGACTACCAGATGCAGAACGCGCAATTGCCGGGCTGCCTGTTCGCCGTCGTCCATCGCGGCAAGGTCGTGCTCGATGGCGCGTTCGGCCACGCCAACCTGTCGACCGGCGAAGAACTGACGCCGCGGCACCGCTTCCGCATCGCTTCGCATTCCAAGAGTTTTACCTCGGCCGGCATCCTGAAGCTGCGCGAACAGGGCCGCCTCAGGCTCGACGACCCCGTCGGTACTTTTGTCGATGGCTTGAACAAGAAGACAGCCGCCGCCACGCTGGCACAGGTGCTTTCGCACAGTGCCGGCCTGGTGCGCGACGGTGCCGATGCCGGCCAGTTCGACGAGCGCCGGCCCTATCCAGATGCCGACGAACTCCGGGCGGATCTGGCGTCGGGGCCGATCATCGAGGCGGGGCTCAGGCTCAAATATTCCAACCACGGCTACGGCCTCCTGGGGCTCGTCATCGGCGCCATCACGGGCGAGCCCTATGCCACCTGGATCGAGCGCGAGGTCGTGAAGGCGGCGGGCCTGAAGGAAACTAAGCCCGACATGCCGCTGCCGCGGGGGACGCCGTTCGCGCGTGGCCACAGCGCCCGGCAGCCGCTTGGCCGAAGGGTCGTCATTCCCAGCGAGTATCGGGAAAACGCCATCGCGCCGGCCGGCGGCTTCGTCAGCACGGCAGCCGACACCGCCCTCTTCTTCAACCAGCTCTCGCCCACGGCAAAGCGCAGCATCCTGTCGCCGGCCAGCCGACGCGAAATGGTGCGCCGGCTGTGGCGCAATCCGCATTCCGCCCTCGAAAGCTACTATGGCCTCGGCACCATGAGCGGCGCCATTGGTGGCTGGAGCTGGTTCGGCCATTCCGGCGGCCTGCTGGGCTACGTCTCGCGCACCGTCACCCTGCCCGACCAGGAGCTGACGGTGTCGATCATGTGCAACGCCGCCGACGGCTGGTCGGGCTTCTGGGTCGACAACGCCGTCAACATCCTGCGCACCTTTGCGGCCAACGGGCCGCCCTCGCGCCGGGTCGCCGGCTGGACAGGTCGCTGGTGGTCTTCATGGGGTGCCTTCGACCTTGTGCCCATGGGCAACAAGGTCGTCATCGGCGTGCCGGGGATGGGCCATCCGTTCCTCGACACCAGCGAGATCGAGGTGACCGGACGCGACGCCGGCCGTGTCGCCCTCGGCAATGGCTACGCCAGCCATGGCGAGAAAGTCCGCCGCGTGCGCAACGCCGCGGGCCGGATCGTCGAACTCTGGGTCGGCGGCAGCCGCAACGTATCGCACGCCCGGGCCGCCGCCGAACTCGAACGGCGCTACGCGCCGAAGAAGCGCAAGGCGCGTCGCTGATCCGGATCGGCATCCTCGGCGCCGGCGCGATGGGCGTGACGCATGCCGCCGCCTATGCGGGCCTGCCGGACACCAAGGTCGTGGGTGTCTTCGCGCGCGACCAGGCACGCGCGCGATTCGTGGCCGGCCTCTGCGGCGCGGAGCCGTTCGCCGACGCCGATGCATTGATCCGCCATGCAGACGTCGATGCCATCGACGTCTGCCTGCCCAGTGCCCTGCACGCCGCCTTCGTCATCCCGGCCCTCGAGCAGGGTAAGCATGTGTTCTGCGAGAGCCCGCTGGCACTCCGCCTCGACGAGGCGCGGCAGATGCGCGATACGGCCCGTCGCGCCGGCCGGCTGCTGCAGGTCGGACTGCTGATGCGGTCGGTCGGTGCCTATGCCCATCTGAAGAGCGTGGTCACATCGGGTGAGCACGGCCACCTTCTCAGCCTGTCCACGTGGCGGCTGGGCTCCTACCTCAGGCCCGACGCGCCCGATCGCAAGGCGCACTATGGCGATCCCTCGACCGAGCTGATGACCTTCGATTTCGATGCGGCCCTGTGGCTGATGGGCCGGCCGGCGCGCCTGTCGGCCAGCGCCGTGCGAATGGAAAGCGGAACGCCGGGTGAAATTTCCGCCCTTCTGTCTTACGACGACGGCCGCCACGCCACGATCGCGGCCAGCGGTGTCATGCCCAGCGGCTTTCCCTTCTCGAGCGGCTTTCGCGCCCTGTTCGAACGCGCGGCCTTCGAACTGCGGGTGGTGTTCGGCGGCAGCGGTCCGCCAGAGAGTACGTTTACGATCGTGGACGAGACCGGCCCGCCCGCGCCTGTCGCGATACAGGGGCGCAATCCCTACGAGGTCGAGTTGCAGCGCTTCGTCGACTGCATTGAAGGCCGCGCCGATCCTGAACTGCTCGATGCGGAGCGGGCGATCGAGGCGCTGGAGTTATCGCTCGCCACGCAGCGAGCGCTGGCCGACGGCGCGGTCGAGATTGCGATCGGGGCGGCGCAGGGCGAACCAGGCAGTTGGCGCCATAGGGCGGCTGACATATGCTGATGACCATCGAGATGCCGCGAGCGAGGGCTGGGAAATGTCACAAGGCATAAGCCACCGGAACTACGTCAGCTATATCGACAAGAGCCGCGAGTACTACCAGGCCCAGGGCTATGAGCGACCGTATCACTGGGCCCGCCACGAAGAGGTGCCCTTCAGCCGGCTCGCCAAGCCTTTGTCTGAATGTCGCATCGGCGTGGTCACGACCGCGGACCTCGGTCCCAGCACTGCACCACGCACCACCAAGCTGTACGTCGCGCCGAATGCCGATGGCGGCAGTCTCTTCACCGAGAAATCGTGGGACCGTGAAGCAACCCACACCGACGACCCGGAAACCTATCTGCCGCTGGCGCGCCTGGCGGAGCATGCCGCCGCCGGCCGCATCGGGTCGCTGAACCCGAGGTTCTACGGCGTCCCGACCGATTATAGCCAGCGGCTGACGCTGGAGCACGATGCGCCCCAGGTCGAGGCCTGGATGCGCGAGGACAGTATCGACGCTGCCCTCCTCGTTCCTCTTTGACCCGTCTGCCATCAGACCGTGAGTCTGATCGCACGACACCTGGAGGCAGCCGGTATTCCAACGGTCATCGTCGGATCTGCCCGGGACATCGTTGAGGAATGCGGCGTGCCACGCTTCCTGTTCGTGGACTTTCCCCTGGGAAATCCCTGCGGAAAGCCGTGGGACGTCGAGATGCAATACAAGATAGCGGGCGGCGCCCTGGAGTTGCTGGAGCGCGCCTGGCTGCCGCGGACGACCGTGCAGCGCCCCGAGACATGGGCCGAGGGCGAAGCCGACGCGCGGTGGCGGAAACGCTTCATGTGGGTGGGCGACGACAACCGCGAGGCACTGGCCAAAGTCGGTGAAGCCCGGCGGCGGGCGCAGGCAGGCCGGCGAGAGAGTCTTTCTGACTGAATCAGGGTCGCTTTTTATTCTCCCCCGTCATTGGGGGAGGAGAATAATCCCGAGCTTGATGGTTCAATCGATGCCGGAACGACTCTCGCGGACCCTCACCGTGGCAGGATGACGACGAACTCGGTTCCCGGCTTGTGATGGCGGACTTCGATCGTGCCGTTCAACTGTTCCACGAACGAGGTGACGATCCGCATGCCCAGCCCCTTCGGCTTGGCGAGGTCGAAACCCGAAGGCAGGCCCGTGCCTTCGTCGCGCACGGAAATCGAGATCTTGTCGTCTGCCGCACCGGCAATGGTGACCCGGACCTTTCCGCCTGTCGTGCCTCGGTAGGCATGCTTGGCTGCGTTGGCGATCAGCTCGTTCACGACCAGCGCCGCCGAGATGGCGCGATCGGCGGAAATCTCGATCTCGTACTGGGCCTCGGTATGAATGACGCAGTGGGCAACGCTGTCGTCGAGATCCTTGCAGATCCCTTCGACGTACTTGCCGAGATCCATCCGCTCGATATCGGTGCCCTGGAAGAGCTGATCATGGGCCCTGGCCACGGCCAACACCCGGTGCGCCGCCTCTTCCAGATGGAGCGTGAGGGTGGGATCGCCAATGTCGCGCGCCTGAAGCTGCAGCATGCTCGTGACGATCATCAGGCTGTTCTTCACCCGATGGCCCATCTCCTTCAGCAGCACCTGGTGGCGCGCCAGGGCCGCCTCGAGGTTGAGCGCGTGGCGCTCGCGCTCGATCGCCATGCCGAGGATGTTGGCAGCGCCCTGCAGGAAGGCGAGGTCGTGCTCGACGAACTCGTCTTCGGAGCGGCTGTCGACCTCGAGCACCCCGAACGGCCGGCCGTCACCCTGCAGGATGACGTTCATCGCCCGGTGGATGCCGTGCTGTGCCAGGATCTCGGGCGTGCGGAAGCGCTCCTCGTTCTCGAGATGGTTGGAAATCACCGGCTTGCCGGTGCGCAGCGCAAAGCCCGCCGGCGAGGCGAGGTCGGCGCCAATGCTGGCCTTGCCGACGACGCCCTCGTCCCAGCCGACCCCGGCGCGGACCAGCAGCCGGTTCTCCGAGGGGATGTGTTCCAGCACCTTGCAGAACTCGGCCCGGAGCGCTTCTGCGCTGAGGCGCGCCGTCTCAGACAGAAGCTTGTCGAAGCCGGCGCCCTGCAGGGCGGTCACGCCCAGTTCGGCAAGAATCTCCTGCTGGCGGATACGCTGGCGCAGCGAGCGCAGGGTGAGGTCCGGATCGCCCGCAGGATTGGCCTCAACGACCGGCGCGCCGGCCTCATTTTGGGGGCACATGCAGGAGGCGTAGCGGCTGGGGGCGATTCTCACAACAACTATGGCAGCGGCCAAGTTGCAGGTTCAGCAGGAATTTGATAGGATTTTTGATAGGATGGCGGAGTTTTTCAGCCCTCCCGTCACCCCCAAAAGGGACCGATCGATGACTAAGCGCGGGGCCGCCCGTCCCGCGGCCGAGGCCCGGAACTGGCGGCCCTTGCGCAGGTATTTCAGAAAATGGACGCACGCGCTTGAGGCACACCCATCCTGAGGTCGTCCATGCCGGAATCCGAGGCACGCGCCGCGTCAATTACAGCGTTGAATCAAGGTGTTGGCCCGCAAATCGAGACACCGATGGCGAACAAACAACACCGGTTCAGCCGTGGCCGGAAATGGCCCACTTCATCCCTTGTGCCCGCCCCCCGAACTCCTGATATAAGGCCCTCGAGGGGCCGGTGTGGGCGGAGCAGTCGCCAACCCGGTCAGATCCGGAAGGAAGCAGCCGTAACGAATTCGCTTCGGGTCATGCTGGTCTCTCACCCTGTTCCCGCGCGCGCCGTCGCAAGGAACAGGTCGCCGGGCGCGACGACCGCCGGGCATTAAGGGGCTGCGGCGCATTCGAGCGGGTGAGCGCATGGCCAAGGCCACGACAGGGACGGGCGAAAAGCCCCCCAGCGAAAAAACGCTCCCGTATCGCGTCCTCGCCCGCAAATACCGTCCCACCGATTTCACCACCCTGGTCGGCCAGGAAGCGATGGTGCGCACGCTGCGCAATGCCATCGCGTCGGGCCGCATCGCGCATGCCTTCATGCTCACCGGCGTGCGCGGCGTCGGCAAGACCACGACCGCCCGCATCATCGCGCGCGCGCTGAACTGCGTCGGGCCGGACGGCACGGGCGGGCCGACGGTCGATCCCTGCGGCATCTGCGACAACTGCAAGGCCATCACCGAGGACCGCCACGTCGACGTGATCGAGATGGACGCGGCCTC
>CANJHI010000096.1 GCA_947474005.1 Alphaproteobacteria bacterium
CTAGGCCTGTTCGCCTTTCCAACTCTCGCCGCCGCCCAGGACCTCGCGCTGAAGCGGGTCATGCTGTCGTCGGGCGGGATGGGCTATTTCGAATACGAAGCCACCGTCGATGGCGATGCAACGCTCAAGCTCACCGTGTCGCTCCAGCAGGTCGACGACGTGCTGAAGAGCCTGGTCGTCTATGACGACAAGGGTGGCGTCGGCGGCCTCAGCCTGCCGGGCCGCGAGCCGCTGGCCCAGGCTTTTAAGGACCTGCCCTTCGATCAGGAGTCGCTCGGGTCGCCCAGCCAGCTGCTGGCGACCCTGAAGGGCGCGCAGATCACGGTCGGCGGCAGCCGCGCCATCACGGGCCGCATCGTCTCGGTCCAGGAAGAGACCGTGGCGCTCGGCAACGACAAGGGAACGACCACGCGCACGCGCGTCACCCTGCTGACCGACCGCGGCCTGCAACAGTTCATCCTCGAGGACGCCGAGAACCTGCAGTTTGCCGACGCAGCGCTGCGCGACAAGGTTGGCCAGGCCCTGGTCGCGATCCAAGGCAATCGCGCCAAGGATGCCCGCACCATCGAACTGTCGACGCGCGGCACGGGCAAACGCACCGTGCGCATCGCCTACATCGTCGAGGCGCCGGTGTGGAAAGCATCTTATCGCCTGACTCTCGGCTCGGATCCGACGGCGGCTCGCTCGGCACTGCAGGGCTGGGCCACGATCGAAAACCTGAGCGGCCAGGACTGGAAGGACATCGAGCTGACGCTGGTATCGGGCCGCCCGGTCGCCTTCCGCCAGGCGCTCTACAACGCCTACTACGTCACCCGGCCGGAGATACCGGTCGAAGTTGCCGGCCGGCTGATGCCGGGCGTGGACCGCGGTGCCGTCCAGGCCGATCAACGCGCCAAGTCCGCGTCGCCGCCAATGCCCGCGCCGGCACCGTATCGCCCGCAGCAGGAGCGCTCCATGGCCGCGGGCGCCGCACCACCGCCTCCGCCACCGCCCGTCGCCGCTGCAGCCGACCAGATCGAGGCCACCGATGCCGCGACCCAGGTCGTCTTCAGGTTTCCGCGCGCCGTCAGCGTCGACAACGGCCGCACGCTGTCGATCCCGATCATCGACCGCCAGGTCCCGGCGCAACGGCTGGCGCTCTATCAGGCCGACACCGCCGCGCGCAATCCGCTGGCCGCCATCCGGCTCACCAATGACGGCGAGAGCGGCCTGCCGCCGGGCCTGATCACGATCTATGAGCGCGACAAGGCCGGAAACGTGTCCTACGTCGGCGATGCCCGCCTGTCGGGATTCCCGATCGGCGAGACGCGGCTCTTGGCCTATGCGCTCGACGAGAAGATCACCATCGAAAGAGACGTGTCCCAGGCCGACCGGCTCGCCACCGGGACGATTTCCCAGGGCGTGCTAAAACTGTCGCGCATCGTGCGCCAGACCACGGTCTATCGCGTGCGCGGTCCGGCCAAGGAGCCGCGCCAGCTCGTGGTCGTGCAGCGCCGCCTCGCAGGCTGGACGCTCACCAAGCCCGACGCCAAGGGTATCGACATCAGCGAAGGCAACTACCGCATTCCGTTCGCGCTGCCGGGCGGCGATCAGACCCAGACCTTCGAGGTCGTCCAGGAACAGACGCAGCAGCAGGAGCTGCGCCTGGTCGACGGCTCGGCCGACCAGATCGGGCTCTACGCCCAGGCCCGCGAGTTCGACGCCAAGACCCGCGATGCACTGACCAAGGTGCTGCAGCTGCAGCAGGCTGTCGCCGAGGTGCAGCGCAAGATGACCCAGATCGACGCCGAGCGGCAGCAGATCGTCCAGGAGCAGGCGCGGTTGCGCGAAAATCTCGCGCGCGTGCCGGCCAACAGCGACCTGCAGCGCCGCTACCTCGCCACGCTCGACAAGCAGGAGACGCAGCTCGAGGTCCTGGCCGGACGCCGGTCCGATACGGAGAAGAGCGTCGAAGGCGCACGCGAGGCGCTGAGGACCTACGTCGCCCAACTTGGTTAGCCGTCAGCCAGCGCGGAGCGTCCTCACCGCGTCGTCGCGGCGGAAGAGATAGAGCAGTGTCCGCAAGGCAGCGCCGCGCTCTGACTTGAGATCAGGGTCGCGATCGATCACCAGGCGGGCGTCATCACGGGCGGCCTGCAGTAGTTCGCCGTGCGCCGAGAGGTCGGCCAGTCGCATGTCGGGCAGGCCGCTCTGCCGCGTGCCCAAAAGTTCGCCGGCGCCGCGCAGGCGGAGGTCTTCTTCAGCGATGCGGAAACCATCTTCGGTCTCGCGCATGATCGCGAGCCGCGCCTTGGCGGTCTCACCCAGCGGCTGGGCATAGAGCAGCAGGCAGCTCGATTTGCCAGTGCCGCGCCCGACCCGGCCGCGCAGCTGATGGAGCTGCGCCAGGCCGAAGCGTTCGGCATGTTCGATGACCATGACCGTGGCGGCGGGCACGTCGACACCGACTTCGATCACCGTCGTGGCCACCAGGATCGACAGCCGCCCGTCGGAGAAAGCCGCCATGGTCGCTTCGCGCTCTGCGCCTTTCAGTCGTCCGTGCAGCAGGCCGACCTTGCCGGGATACCGCGTGTTCAGGAGCTGGAAACGTTCCTCGACATTGGCGAGATCGACTTCCTCCGATTCCTCGATCAGCGGACAGACCCAGTAGACGCGCGCACCTATTCCAATCATTCGGCCGACGCCTTGGACGACCTCGCCGATTCGTTCCAGGGGAAGAGTGCGTGTGTCGATCGGCAGGCGGCCGGCCGGCTTCTCCGTGAGCTTGGAGACATCGAGATCGCCGTAGGCCGCCAGCATCAGGGTGCGCGGAATGGGCGTCGCGGTCATGACCAGCAGATCGACGGCATGGCCCTTGGAGGAAAGCGCCATGCGCTGGTGCACGCCGAAGCGATGCTGCTCGTCGACGACCGCCAGCGCCAGGTCGGCGAACTCGACCTCTTCCTGCACCAGCGCATGGGTGCCGATGACGAGATCGATCGAGCCGTCGGCCAGGCCGCGCATCGTCTCCTTCTTCTGCTTCTGGCCGTCGCGGCCGGTGAGCAGCGCGAGGCGCACGCCGGTCGCCTCGGCGAGCGGCGCGATGGTGGCGTAGTGTTGGCGCGCCAGCAGTTCCGTCGGCGCCATCAGGGCCGCCTGGGCACCGGCCTCGACCGCAATCAGCATGGCGAGGAAGGCGACCAGGGTCTTGCCGCTGCCGACGTCGCCTTGCAGCAGGCGGATCATCCGCTCCGGCTTGGCCATGTCGGTCGCGATTTCGTCGACCGCGCCTTTCTGGCTACCTGTCAGCTCGAACGGCAGCGCGCCCAGGGCTGCCTTATGCAGGCGCCGGTCGCCCTTGGTGGCGCGCCCGCTGATCGTGCGGTTGTGATGCCGCACCAGCGCGATGGCGAGCTGGCTCGCCAGCAGCTCGTCGAAAGCGAGGCGGGCCCTCGCCGGATGCAGCGGCGCCAGGTCCGATGTTTCTGCCGGCGTATGGGCGCTCGCAAGCGACGATTTCCAATCGGCCCATCCGTTGCGGGCGAGGTAGGCGGCGTCCTGCCATTCGGGCAGGGCGGGCGCGCGCTCCACTCCCGCCGCAATGGCTTTCTGGATCGGCCGCTGGGTGAGGCCGGCGGTGAGGCCGTAGAGCGGCTCGACCCTCAGGATCGACTCACGCTGGTCGAGCGGCACGACGTGGTCGGGGTGGGTGATCTGCACCTCGCCCTGGTAGAGGTCGATCTTGCCGCTGATGACCCGGATCTCGCCCACCGGCAGTAATTTCTTGAGGTAGTCCTCGCGACCGTTGAAGTAGGTGAGGCAGAGCCGGCCGGTCTCGTCGCTGCACCAGACCCGATAGGGCTGGCGAGGATTGCGCGGCACCAGATGCTCGTCGACCGTCACCGTGAGCGTGGCAACGTCGCCCGCGAGTGCGCCGGCGATCTCGGGCGCATTGCGGCGGTCGATCAGCGCGAAGGGCAGGTGCCACAGCAGGTCGACGACCAGTGGTCCGGCCAGTTTCTCCACGAGCTTGCCCAATCGCGGGCCAATTCCGGGCAGCGATGTCACTTGGGCGAAAAGTGGGGTCAGGCTTTGCGGGCGCATCCGTGAAATATGGGGCGTGGGGCAGGCTTTGGGGCCGCGTGACTCCGCCATCGCCGCCGCCTATATGCTACGCCCCTTTTCGGGTCGGACCTGGGGAAAAGATGGGCGGCGAGGCGGATATCGAGACCCGGCGCAAACGGCTGCTCTATCGCAGCATCTACCGTGGCAACAAGGAGAACGACATTCTCCTTGGCCAATTCGCGCGCGCCAATATCGGCTCTTTCGATTCCGCAGCCCTCGATCAGTACGAGCGGCTGCTGGATACCGGCGACAACGACATCTTCGACTGGATCTCCGGCCAGGCCGACGTGCCGCCCGAAGCGGACACGCCCGTCCTGCGTCAGCTCATGGCTTTTCGGGTGAAATTTTAACGTGACTCTAATCAAGCGAGAAAACCTCATGCTGAGGAGGCCGCAGGGCGGCCGTCTCGAAGCATGGGCGACAGCAAGACTGGTCCCATCCTTCGAGACGCGGCCTCCGGCCGCTCCTCAGGATGAGGTGGTTTTGTTTCAGCCGGGAAGGTTCTGATGACCTCGCCGCTCGCCGATACGCTGGCTGCGATCCATCGCAAGTCGGGCCGCTGGACCATCGCCGGCCTGCCCGAGGGGGCCGATTCGCTCGTGCTCGCGGACCTGGCACGCACATCAGGTGGCCAGGACATCCTGCACGTGGCGCGCGACGGCCAGCGGCTGGAGCGGCTGCAGGACGGATTGCGCTTCTTTACGCCCGAGCGCGAGGTCCTGGTCTTTCCGGCCTGGGATTGCCTGCCCTACGACCGTCTGTCGCCGCATCCCGACATCGTGGCGGAGCGTCTGACGACGCTGGCGAAACTCGCCGCGGCCAGGAAGCCCGGTGCGCCGGGCCGAATCATCCTGGCCTCAGTGGGCGCCGCCCTCCAGAAGGTGCCGCCGCGCAGCCTCTATGCCGACGCGGCCGTGGTCCTGCGCAAGGGCCAGACGGTCGATGTCACCTGGCTCGCGAAGTTCCTCGGCGAGAATGGATATGGTCGCGCCGAGACCGTGATGGAGCCCGGCGAGTTCGCCATCCGCGGCGGCCTGATCGATCTCTTCCCACCAGGGATCTCCGAGCCGTTGCGCCTCGACCTGTTCGGCGACTCCCTGGAGGAGATCCGTTCGTTCGATGCCATGAGCCAGCGCTCGACCGGCACGCGCGACGAAGTCGTCCTGTTGCCGGTGAGCGAAGTGCCGCTCACGCCCGAGGGCATTTCGCGCTTCCGCAGCAGCTATCGCGAGCTGTTCGGCAACGTGGCCGGCGACGATTTGCTTTATGAGGCTGTGTCGGCCGGCCAGCGCCACGTCGGCACGGAACATTGGCTGCCGCTGTTCCATGAGCGCATGGAAACGATCCTCGATTATTGTCCCGACGCGACAGTGACCTCTGATCACCAGATCGCCGAGGCATTCCAGGCCCGGCACGAGCTGATCGCCGACTACTACGATGCTCGCCGCAAGACCGGCGCCAAGGGCGGCATGAGCGGGGCGGCGGACTACAAGCCGATTCCCCCGGAGCTGCTCTATCTGAAACCGGCGGAATGGGACGGCCTGCTCGGCGCGCGCACCGTTGCCGCTTTCACGACCTTCGACGCCATGCCATCCGCCAGCAACACGATCGACCTGCACGGTCGCCGCCACGAGGGCTTTGCCCAGGCCCGGACCGGCCAGGGTGTGAACCTGTTCGACAAGGTGGCCGAGCATGTGACGGCGGCGAACCTCGCAGGGCGTCGCGTCGTCATCGCGGGCTACACCGAGGGTTCGGCCAGCCGGCTGCAACATCTCCTGCAGGAGCATGGCGCCACGACGCCCGTGCCGGTGCCCGACATGGCGACCGTCCAGGGCCTGCCTCCGGGCGTGCTCGGCATCGCGGTGTGGCCGCTCGAGCACGGCTTCGTGCTGGATGCCCTGGAAGTCATCGGCGAGGAGGACATCCTCGGCGATCGGCTGTCGCGACCGGCGAAGAAGCGCCGCCCGTCCGAGCGCTTCATCGCCGAAGCCTCGGCGCTCAGCGAAGGCGACCTGGTCGTCCATCGCGAGCACGGCGTCGGCCGTTACGAAGGGCTGGTGACGCTCGAGATCCAGAACGCCCGCCACGACTGTTTGAGACTGACCTACGAAGGCGGCGACAAGCTCTTCCTGCCGGTCGAGAACATCGACGTGTTGAGCCGCTACGGCGCGGCGGAGGAGGGCGCTACCCTCGACCGCCTGGGCGGCGTCGCCTGGCAGTCGCGCAAGGCCCGGCTGAAGCAGCGTATCGCCGACATGGCCGACCGGCTGATCAAGATCGCGGCCGAACGCGCCGTGCGGCGCGGCGAGACGATGGTGCCGCAGGACGGGCTGTACGAGGAATTCTGCGCCCGCTTCCCCTATGCCGAGACCGACGACCAGCTCCAGGCGATCTCGGACGTCCTGGAGGATCTCTCCTCGGGCAAGCCGATGGACCGGCTGATCTGCGGCGATGTCGGCTTCGGCAAGACCGAAGTTGCGCTCCGCGCCGCGTTCGTCGCCGCACTCTCGGGCAAGCAGGTCGCGGTGATCGGGCCCACGACCCTGCTGGCCCGGCAGCATCACCGCACCTTCGTCGAACGCTTCCAGGGGCTGCCGGTCCGGATCGGCCGCCTGTCGCGCCTGGTGACGGCGAAGGAAGCGAAGGAGACCAAGGCCGGACTGACGGAAGGCACCGTCGACATCGTCATCGGCACCCACGCGCTACTGGCCAAGAGCATCGACTTCAAGGATCTCGGCCTGCTGATCGTCGACGAGGAGCAGCACTTCGGCGTCGGCCACAAGGAGCGGCTGAAGGAGCTGCGCGCCGACGTCCACGTCCTCACGCTGACCGCGACGCCGATCCCGCGCACGCTGCAGCTTGCCCTCACGGGTGTGCGCGACATGAGCCTGATCGCCACGCCGCCCGTCGACCGCCTCGCCGTGCGCACTTTCGTGACGCCCTTCGACGGCGTCGCCATCCGCGAGGCGCTGTTGCGGGAGCAGTATCGCGGCGGCCAGAGCTTCTACGTCTGCCCGCGCATCGAAGACCTGGCCACGGTCGCGGCCGAGCTGCGCGAGCTGGTGCCCGAGATGCGCATGGCCATGGCGCACGGCCGCCTGGCGCCGACCCAGATCGAGAACACCATGCAGGATTTCGTCGACGGCAAGTTCGACGTCCTGCTCTCGACCAACATCGTTGAAAGCGGCCTCGATATCCGCAACGCCAATACCATGATCATCCATCGCGCCGACATGTTCGGCCTCGCCCAGCTCTATCAGCTGCGCGGCCGCATCGGTCGGGGCAAGACGCGCGCCTATGCCTATCTGACAGTGCCTCCGGGCAAGGCGCTCAACGAAGCCGCGTCGAAGCGCCTCGATGTGATGCAGACCCTCGACACCCTGGGCGCCGGCTTCCAGCTCGCGAGCTACGACCTCGACATTCGCGGCGCCGGCAATCTCCTGGGTGAAGAGCAGTCGGGTCATATCCGCGAAGTGGGCATCGAGCTCTATCAGCAACTCCTCGATGAAGCCGTGGCCGCGGCGCGAGGCCGGGTGGAGGAGGCCGAGAAGGCCGACTGGTCGCCGCAGATCAACCTCGGCATTCCGGTGCTGATCCCGGAGGAATACGTGGGCGAACTCAGCGTGCGCATGGGACTCTACCGGCGCATAGGCTCTCTGGAGAGCCAGGCGGAGATCGAGTCCTTCGCCGCCGAGATGGTCGACCGCTTCGGCAAGATGCCGGTGGAGGCCGAGTTCCTGCTCAATACTGTCGGCCTAAAGATCCTCTGCCGCGCTGCGGGCGTAGAGAAGATCGATGCCGGCGAGAAGGCGGTCGTGCTCTCCTTCCACCAGAACAAGTTTGCCCGCCCCGACAGGCTTATTGCCTGGATCCAGAAGAACGCGCCTTTGGTGAAGCTCCGTCCCGACCACCGCGTGATCGTGCAGCGCGTTTGGGTTGACGAGCGGCAGCGGATTTCCGGCGTGACTTCGATTTTGACCGCGCTCTCGAAACTGGCGGCTTGAGAAGCGCCTTCGTCGTTCGCCGTGCGCAGCGCAGCAGCCAGTCGGCGAGGGTCCGGTCGCCGGAGGCACGGGCGAGGATGACGGCGCCGATCGCCAGGATCGCCGCGGCCGTGGCATCGGCATCGAGCTTGCGGCGCCGGCCGCGGGCCAGTTCACCGATCGCGATGTGGAGCTGATTGGCGTAGGCGAGCTGGGCCGCCAGCGGGCCGCGCGCGACGTCGCCGGGCAAGGTCGCCAGGGCGCAGGCGCGTGCGTTCGCCACCAGCGAGTCCTTGTCGAGATAGTCGTCCAGGACGGCCCCGACTTCCCCGGCCCGCAACTTTGCCGGCAAGCCGTATCCAATCCGGATTGTCTCGGCGAACAGCTCGTCCTTCGACCTGAAATGGGCATAGAAGGCGCCGCGCGTCAGCCCCGCAGCCAGCATGATGTCGTCGATGTTGGTGCCGGCATGGCCACGCAGCCGGAACAGCCGGGCGGCATGGTCGAGGATTTCGGCGCGGGTGCGGGCCTTGCGAGCGGGGCTGACGGGCATCGGTGCCTCAAAATATGTCAATCAACATATGATATGTTGATCGACATAAGTTAGCCGACATTGTCATCCCGAGCGAAGCGAGGGATCCTTGAGAGGACATCGCAAAAGATCCCTCGCTTCGCTCGGGATGACAATATCTGCTCGGCATCTATCCGCGCTGGTCGAAAATCCCTAAGCCGTCGACTGCGCCGCGCTGGTGGCGGCATCGCGCTCGGCGAGATTGAACACCTCGACGAAGGCGGATGGCGGCTGGGCGCCTGACACGGCGTACTTGCGGTTGACGATGAAGCAGGGGACCCCGTTGATGCCGAGGCGCCGGGCGTAGACGTCGGAGGCGACGACCTCCTGGCGGCCCTCGTCGCTCATGAGAAAGCGCCGCGCCCTGATCTCCTCGATGCCGGACCGCACCGCGCATTCGACGAGCGTGTCGAGATCGCCAATGTCGAGCCCTTCCTCGAAGTAGGCCTTGAACAGCTCGGCCACGACCTCGTCCTGCGCTTCGGCCTTCGCGCTCCAATGGACGAGCCGGTGCGACAGAACGGTATTGGGCGTGCGCTTGATGCGGGAGAACTGGAATTCAATTCCCGCCTCGCGGCCGCTTTCGGCGATCGCCTGGTAGATCTGGCGTGGCCGGTCGCCGCCGCCGAACTTGGCGCGGACATAGTCGTCGCGCGTCATGCCCTCGGCCGGCATGTCCGGGTTGAGCTGGAACGGCCGCCAGGAAATCGCCACGTCGGTGCGGCCGCTCAGCGCCAGGGCGCGCTCGAAGCGACGCTTGCCGATGTAGCACCAGGGACAGATCGTATCGGAGACGATGTCGACGTAGATCATGGGGCGAGCTTACGCGTTTCGCGCCAATGCAGGAAGAGACCGGCGCCCGCCACCACCCCCAGCGCGACGGAGGTGAGCCAGGCGGCGCTCGGCCAGCCTGCCGCCGCGACCATCGCGCCGGTGATGGGCGGCCCGATCAGGGCGCCGATGTTGGAGCCCTGCATCAGAAGGCCGGTCGAGGCGCCGACGAGTTCCGGCCTGGGGGCGTGGACGGGAAGGGCCGTGAACAGGGCGCCCGGCACAACGCCGATCACAGCCGAATAGACGCCCGCCAACAGCAGGCGCAGAAGGTCGGGCACGCCATCGACGAAGATGCCGGCCGCACAGAAGGCCATCGACAAGGCGGCGCCGACGATGACGGCAACCCTGGGCAGGCCGTGGTGCATCAGCCAGCCGGCGCCGAGATTGCCGCCGACGTTCACGATGGTGACCACTGCCGTGACGATGGCCGCGGTCGAGGTCGCGAACCCCAGGCGCTCGACCTGCAGGGTGGGGAGGAAGCCGATGACGGCGAACCAGCAGCACGAATAGGCACCGAAGCAGAGCGCAATGGCGAGCGGGCCGCCGCTGCTCGCCACCTCGGCCATTTCATGCAGCACCGGCCGGCGCTTGACCGGCACCGGATCGAGTTCATGCCGCGGCAGGGCGCGCAACAGCAAGGCCACCAGCATGAGCGCCGAGGCGCCGGAGGCCACCAGCCAGGCGATGCGCCATGACGTGCCGGGCAGGACGACGGCGGCGATCAGCATCATCGAGCCGGCGCCGGCCGGCATGTAGGACGTCCACAGCGTCATGACGAGACGCTGGTCGGCTGGCCGGGCGATGCGCAGCAGCAACGTGGGCAGCGCCACCGTGACGGCGATGAAGCCCAGGCCCTCGAACACCCGTCCGACCAGGAGCGTGTCGACACTGCCGGCAAAGGCGCCTGCCAGGCTGGCTGCGAAGCACAACGCCGTTCCCAGCAAGACCAGTAGACGGTGGCCGAACCGATCGGCGGTGAGCGCAATCGCCATGCCGCCCGACGCCGTGATCAGGTTGATGGTCGAGAGCAGCCATCCGGCCTGGCCTAGGCTGGCATCGAGTTCCTCGCGGATCGACGGCAGCGCCGGCGGGACCTTGCCGACGTGGAACGCGGCCACCATGCCGGCCGCGACCAACAGGCCGACCAGCGGCCAGGGCGTGCGTGGTGTCGCGGTCAGTACTGCACCCGCGCCGTCAACGCGCCGTCGACGATGAAGTTGATGCCGCTGATGAACGAGGCCGGGGCGCCGGCGAGGAAGACGACGGCGGTCGCCACTTCCTGGGGTGTTCCCATGCGGCCCATCGGGTTGCGCGCCAGCATGCGCTTATAACGCTCGGCGCCGGCATCGCGCTGGCGTCCCCAGGTGTTGCCGTCCTCGAGGATCGTGCCAGGAGAAACCATGTTTACGCGGACACCCTTGGGGGCCACTTCGATGGCGATCGATTTCACCATCGGCACCAGCGCCGCCTTCACCGAACGGTAGGGCTGGGTCGGCCCGGCGATTTCGACCAGCGACGTCGTGCCGATGATCGTGAGCGTGGCGCCCTTGCCGCGCGCCTCGAGATGCGGCCGGACATGAAGCACCGCGTTCACCGTGGCCACCAGGTCGATCTCGATCGCCTTGCGCCAGCCCTCCGGCGTGTTCTCCGTGCCGAGCGCACTGACATTGGCCACGAAGTGATCGATGCCGCCGTCGCTGGCATAATCGTCAATCCACTTCTTCAAGGCTGCGTCGTCGGTGACGTCCAGTGCAGCACCGGCAACCCGGCCCTGCTTGCCCTGCCAATCCTTTTCACGTTCCTGGACCAGCGCCGCGTCGCGCGCACAGAAGCCCACGACGGCGCCCTCGGCCAGGAAGGCATCGACGATGGCGCGGCCGATGCTCTTGGTCCCACCGGTGACCAGAACGCGCTTGCCCTTGAGACCGAGGTCCATGTTTCCTCCTGATGCGTTGCCCGACTATAAGGCGAGCATGAGACAAGGGAGCGGTGGCGATGTCCAAGCGATTCGACCTTAGCGGGAAGGTGGCGTTGGTCACCGGAGCCTCGTCCGGACTCGGCGCGCATTTCGCGCGCTGCCTGGCCGGCGCCGGTGCCGCCGTCGTCCTTGCAGCCCGCCGCGCCGACCGGCTCGCGTCTCTTCAGGCGGAACTCAGCCAGCACGGAGCCACAGCCTCGGCTGTCGATCTCGATGTGCAATCGGGCGCCTCCATTGCCGCTGCCCTCGACGCCGCGGGTCCGCTCGATATCGTGGTCAACAACGCCGGCATCTCCATCGTCAAGCCAGCGCTCGACATGCCAGAGGAGGATTGGGACGCCGTCGTCGACACCAACCTGCGCGGCGCCTGGCTGGTGGCACAGGGCGCAGCCAAACGCTGGGTCGCCGACAAGCGACCGGGTGCGATCGTCAATATCGCCTCGATCCTTGGCCTGCGGACCATCGGGCAGGTGGCGCCCTACAATGCGTCGAAGGCGGGCCTCATCCACCTCACGCGCGCGCTCGCGATGGAGTGGGCACGCCACGACATCCGCGTGAACGCGATCTGCCCCGGCTATATCGAAACCGAAATGAACGGCCCGTTCTGGAAAACCCCGGGCGGCCAGCGCCTGATCGAGCGCATCCCGCAGCGGCGGATCGGCCGGCCCGAGCATCTCGACGGTGCCTTGCTATTGCTGGCTTCCGAGGCCGGCGCCTTCATGACCGGCAGCGTGATCACGGTCGATGGCGGCCACACCGTGAATTCGCTTTAGGCACTAAACTCAAATTTGCAGGTTTTGCAGGTTTTTGCTATATTTTAGATCACGCTGGGGAAGTGCAGGTTCGACGCCCGACGGAGAGATCCGGCGGGCGTTTTTCGTGGGCCATCGATTCTTTCGGCGCGCAGCAGCGGTACTCCCATCCCTGTAACGGGCGGGCCTCGGTGGCACAGTTGATCGGGGGGCGATTGCCGTTGCACCTCAAGGACTTGGCTGCGGTTCGTGGCACAGGCAGCGGGACACGGCGTGGCACAACGAGCCGTGCCAGAAATCGGCCGCTTACCAGCCGTTGATGCGGTCGTAGACGTCGACCACGGTGCGACCGCCGTCGAGCTCGCTGTCGACGACGTAGTAGCGGTCGTAGGCGGCGGCCGTGATGCAGGCATGGTTGGGCAGGATGCGGACCCGCGCGCCGACCGGTAGCTTTGCGTAGGGCAGAGGCTTGTCCGAGCCGACGAAGCCGTGCTCCTGCGAGCACTCCACCACCGCCATGCCGTCTGTCGACGTTCCGGCGATCGTTCCGAAGCCGACCTTGGGCTGGAATTCCTGGGCGCTGATGTCCTTGGACAGCGCCAGCGCGCCGGCGTCGACCAGGAGCTGGTTGCGATGCGGATAGTGGCCGATCACCGAGGCCAGCACCGAGAGCGCCAGGTCGCCGGCGCCGCAGGAGCCGATGAATTCCTGGTCGAGGTCGTTGAAGACATAGACGCCCGGCCGCATCTCGGTGATGCCGGTGAAGTCGCGCGAATGCATGGCGGTGGGCGTCGAGCCGCCCGACACGATCGGACAGGGGATGCCGGCCGCCCTCAATGCTTCGGCCGCGCCCACGACCGCGCGACGTTCCTGCTCGGCCACCGCCGCAATGCCATCCGGCGTGCTCTGATGATAGGAGTGGCCGGCGTGGGTCATGACGCCCGCCAATTCGACACCAGGAGCCGCGTGCAGGACGCGGGCAATGTCGAGCAGGCCGGGCATCTCGGGGAAGGGCAGACCGGCCCGGCCGGCGCCGCTGTCGATCTCGATGAACACGGAGAACGTGTCACCCGATGAGGTGGCGGCGGCAATGGCCTTGGCGACAGCGAGATTGTCCGTGACCATGCGCAGGTTGACGCCCCGACGGCGCAGTTCGGTGATGGCCGGCAACTTCGCCGGCACGATGCCGACACCGTAGAGAATGTCCTTGAAGCCGCCGTCAGCGAAGTAGCGGGCTTCGGCCAGGGTCGACACCGTGATGCGGCCGTCATGGCCCTCAACGGCCATGCGGCCGACCTGCACGGACTTTGCGGTCTTGAGATGGGGACGCAGCATCACGCCGGCATTTCGCAGGCGGTCGCTCATGCGCTTGAGGTTGCGGCGCAGGATCGCCCGGTCGAGAATGAGCGAAGGCGTCGGCAGTTCGTCGATGGTCTGGCTGGACATGGTGGCGATTCTAGCATGCCGATCGAAAACGAGCGCAAATTTGTCCTCGACGAGGACGGCGGGCTGGAAGCCGGATTGGCGAAGACGCCCGGCGTCGCGCGCAACTTCCTGCGCCAGGCCTATCTCGACTCGTCAGGCGTGCGCATTCGCTCGATCGAAGCGGACGGCAAGATCGACCACGTCTTCACCTACAAGCGCACGATCAAAGGCCAGGTCGTCGAGATCGAGACCGCCCTCAGCGCCATCGACTTCAAGCGGCTGTGGACGCAGCGTCGGGAGACGCTGCAAAAAGTCCGCTACTCTTGGAATGAGGGTCATTTCCATTGGGATGTCGACTTCTTCAAACGCGACGACGGCTCGACCTACTTCGCCATGGCGGAGGTCGAGATGCCCGAGGAAGACACCGAACCGCCGCCGCTGCCGGCGCACCTGTCGGCCCATCTGCTCGGCGTCGCACCGGCCGGCGACCAGAGATTCACCTCCAAGCGGCTTGCCGACCAGGCTCACGCCACGGCGCTGCTCGCCGACATAAGCCGCAAAGGACGCATCGAATGAAGATCGCGCGCATCGACAGCCAATCGATCAAGGTGCCGTACACCTTCGGGGGCAGCCATAAAGGCGAAGGCCTGCGTACCTGGACGACCAACAATATCCTGCTGGTGCGGGTCGAGACCGACACCGGCCTGGTCGGCTGGGGTGAGGCCTTCTGCTACGGCTGTACTGATGCGGTGAAGGCCGCGCTCCACAACATGGTGGCGCCCCTCGCGATCGGCCAGGACGCGCGCGACATCGCCGGCCTCTCCTACGACCTGCAGCAGAAGCTGCACCTGTTCGGCCGTTACGGCCTCACCATCTTTGCCCTGTCGGGGCTCGACATCGCGCTGTGGGACATTGCCGGCAAGGCGGCGAACCTGCCGCTCTATCGCCTGCTGGGTGGCGCGCGCCGCGACGGCCTGCCAGCCTACGCCAGCCTGCTGAAGTATCGCGATCCCGAGAAGGTCGCGGCGCGGACCGCGCAAGCGGTCGCCGAAGGCTACCGCCACATCAAGCTGCACGAGACCGAGGAAGCCGAGGTCCGCGCGGCCCGTAAAGCGGCCGGCGACGGTGTCGCGATCATGGTCGACACCAACTGCCCGTGGACACCCGAACAGGCACGCCACATGACCCTGAAGCTGCGCCCGTACGATCTATTCTGGCTCGAGGAGCCGATCTTCCCGCCGGAGGACTTCACCGCGATTGCGAAGTTGCGCACGGGAACGGGCGTCGCCATGGCGGCGGGCGAAAATCTCTGCACGTCGTTCCAGTTCCGCGACATGTTCGCGGCCGGCGCCGTCGACTATGCCCAGCCCAGCGTCACCAAGGTGGGCGGCGTCACGGAATTCCTGAAGGTGGCGGCGCTGTGTGACGCGGCGGGCGTCACGCTGATGCCGCACTCGCCCTATTTCGGGCCGGGCTTCCTCGCGACCCTGCATCTCCTGGCAGCGCGCGGCACACCAGGCGGCATGATCGAGCGCTACCACATGGATCTCGAGGCGAGCCTCTTCGGCGACCTCATTACGCCGAAGGACGGCAGCTTTGCGCTGCCGACGGGCCCGGGGCTCGGGTGCGATCCCGACCCCGATGTGATCAAGGCTTACGCGGCCTGATCCGCGGCACCTGGACCAGAGGCCACGGGTCGGGCAGTTGGCCGACCGGACAGTCGATCAGCATCGGGCCACCCTTGGCGATGCCGCGCGAGATCTCGGCGCCCAGTGCCTCCGGCGACTTCACCCGGACGGCATCGAGTCCGAAGCTCTCCGCCAGCTTGACGAAATCGGGATTGCGCAGGTCGCTGGCAATGGTCCGGTTGTTGAACGACTGCTGCTGGATGCGGCGGACATTGCCGTAGGCGCCGTCGCTGAACACCACGGCCACGACGCCGATACCGTGCTGCGCGGCCGTCGCCATCTCCATCGCCGTGAACAGGAATCCGCCGTCGCCGCTGATCGACACTACCGGCGTGTCGGGCTTGGCGCTCTTGGCGCCGAGCGAGGTGGCGTATCCCCAACCCAGCGTGCCCTGGTAGCCGGGCGAGAGGAACGTGCGCGGCTTGTAGGTCGGATAGGCGAGGCGGGCGGCGTATCCCATCTGGGTCAGCTCATCGACCAGGATGCCGTCTTCGGGCAGTGCCTTGCGGATGGCGTCCAGATAGGCGACTTGCGGCGCCAGCGTCTCGCGAATCCGCTTCGAGGCGGCAGCCTTGATCTCGGCCACGGCCTCGGCGCGGCCGTTCCGCTTGGCGTTGTGCCTTGCCAGACGATTGGCCAGCGCCTTCAGCGTTGCGGCCGCATCGCCCACGATGCCGATCTCGGGCTTGCGTTGGCGATCGAGCTCCTCGCTGTCGACATCGATGCGAATGATCTTGAGCGAATCGTCGAGGCCCCAATTCTGCTGCTGCGGCTGCAGACGCGTGCCGACAGCAAGCACGACATCGGCCTCGCCCCAGAAGCGATAGCCGGCCGGCATGGTGACCGACAATTTGTGCCGGCCATCCAGCACGCCCTGGCCCATGCGTCCGGTCATGACCGGCGCATCGAGCATTTCGGCGATCAAGCGGACGAACTCGCCAGCATCCTGCGCACCACCGCCGACCACGATCATCGGTCGCTCGGCGGCGCCCAGCAGCTTGGCCGCGCGCTCGACGGCCTCGTCATCGACGGGGCAGGAGTCGGCCTGGGCAGGCGTCGCGATCAGCTCCACCGGCGCGCGCCGCGCCCACGTGTCCATGGCGCACTCCAAGGCGACCGGACGCCGCCGTCCCGAGAGGAGGCGGCGGAACGCCTCGTTGATCAGGCCGGGCGCTTCGGCCGGGGCATGGATGCGATCGGCCCATTTGGTGAGACCGCGCATGATCGACAGCTGATCGGGCAACTCGTGCAGCAGGCCGACGTTGCGGCCGATCATCGACTGCTGGATCTGGCCCGTGAGCGCCAACACCGGCGCGTTGACGGCATAGGCCGTCGACAGTGCCGCCGTCGTGTTCAGAAATCCCGGCCCCGGGACCACGACATAGGCGGACGGGCCGCCGGTCGCCATGGCATGGCCCAACGCCATGTAGGCGCAGGCCTGCTCGTGCCGGGCATGGATCGGGCGGATCGCATTGGTGCGATCGTACAGGGCGTCGAAGAACGGATCGTTCTGAACGCCTGGCAGACAATAGATCGTGTCGATGCCGTTTACTTCCAGCATCGACACGACGGCTTGGGCCGTGGTGAGCGTGTTGTTCATCCGCCTAGTCTACACGGGCTCCCGACTTGCGGATAATCGGTGCCAACCGCGCTTCCTCCGCATCGCGATAGGCCAGCGTGTCGGCCGGCGATTGCCACCATGCCGTGGCGCCGAGATCCTGGAACTTGGCCTTCAGGTCGTCGCTCTCCAGCGCCTTCTTGGAAAGTTCCGACAGTCGCGTAACCACGCTAGGCGGCAACTTCGCCGGGCCCGTCAGGGTCGTCCACGAGACGATGTCGAAGCCGACAAGTGTCTCCGAGATCGCCGGAACATCGGGAGCGACCGGCGTGCGCTTGGCCGAGGTCACGGCGATCGGCCGTACCTTGCCGGCGCGGGTCTGGGCGAGCGAGCCCGGGATGTTGTCGAAAATCATGTGAACCTGGCCTGCCAGCAGATCCTGCATGGCGGGAGCCGCACCACGGTAGGGCACGTGCAGCATGTCGACGTCGGCGAGAATCTTGAAGAGTTCGCCCGACAGGTGAAGCGTGGTGCCGGAACCGGCCGACGCATAGGAGTACTTGCCGGGGTTCTTTTTCAGGAGCGCGATCAGTTCCGGGACGTCCTTTACCGGCACATCGAGGTTGACCACCAGCAGGTTGGGCAAAGACCACATAGTGGAGACGAAGGTGAAGTCCGTTCGGGCGTTGAACGGCAGCTTGGCGTAGAGCGTCGGCGCGATGGCATGGCTGGCGATACCACCCAGGCCCAGCGTGTAGCCGTCCGGCGCGGACTGGGCGAGGGCGTCCATGCCGACATTGCCACCGGAGCCACCCTTGTTCTCGACGATCCACTGCTGGCCGGAGAGTTCGGACATCTTGGCGCAGAAAATCCGGGAAAGCGTGTCGGTGGCGCCGCCTGCCGGGAAGGGGTTGATGTAGCGTACGGGCTTGTTGGGATAGGTCCCTTGGGCCCGGCTGATCGCCGGTGCGGCTACCGCACCAGCCAGCCCTGCCACCACGGCCCGACGCCCGATGGCCTGCTTCGCGTAATTCATTCATTCCTCCCGTTTTTCATTAGTCGTGCAGTTGGCGCGGCACTCGCGTCTTTTGCCCTTCCGTGCGACACTACGCCATCAATTAGCCACCTAAATTAAAGATGGCACCTTGTTCCGGTGCTTGAAAAGACGCCTGAATAGATATTATCACCTGCTCTGCAGAATTAGGGAGCTTTGGGACACTGTGCGGTGTGTCGAGGTCTTATTATGACGGTCTGGAAACGTCGCTTTGCGTCCGCCGCAGTTGCCGGCTGCGTCGTGGTCGGCTTGGCCGGCTCGTGGACCGCTGCGTTCGGCCAGGCAAAGCCCAAGGATGACAAGACTGACCTGCAGCCCGCTGTTCAGCACTACGTCGACGTCTGCCAGGGCCACACCGGCGCAAGCGCGCCGGACAAGGTGATCGCCTGCACGGAAGCGATCAAGTCGGGCAGGCTGACGGGCGGGGAGCTTGCCCTCGTCTATCTCAATCGTGGCCTCTCCGATGAAGGCAAGGGAAGCGACGTGCGCTCGAAGGCCGACTACAAGTCGGCAATCCGGCTCGTGACCGATGCGATCAACGGTTCGCCGACGAACGCCTATCTCTACATCCAGCGCGGCTCGATCTACCAGAGCATCGGTGAGGCCGATCGCGCGATCCTCGACTACAGCGACGCGATCCGCCTGGCGCCGAATCAGACTTATCCGCTGATCAATCGAGCGATCGTCCTCTACACGCGTAAGGACAACAACGAAGGCGCGATCGCCGATCTGACCGCCGCACTGCGAATCAACGCCAAGGAAATCAGCGCCTGGGTCAATCGCGGCATCGTGCATCGGAAGAAGGGCGATTTCGCGAAGGCGATTCCCGACTTCAATGAAGCCATCAGGCTCCTGCCGCCGAAGATCGAACCCGTTCAGACGAAGCTGGTGTCGGACGCGGCGTCCAGTCCAACCGGCAAGGCCACCATGGAGGCCAACCGGATTGCCCTGCTCGCCGCATTTTCCTACCTGCAGCGAGGCATGGCGCTTTACGACCTCAATGAATACGACAAGGCAATTGCCGACTTCAGTGAATCGATTCGCCTCAACCCGCTCAATGCCGCGCCATGGGCCAGCCGCGGCTGGGCCTACATGCGCAAGGAAGACCTGAAACAGGCGATCAGCGATTTCACGGCGTCTATTCGAGCCGCGCCCGGGATGGCTTCAGCCTACATGCAAAGGGGCATCGCCTATCATCGCGCCGGCGATTCCGACAAGGCTGTCGCCGACTATACGAAAGCGCATGAACTCACCCCCAAGGACCCGTTGCCGCTCGTCAATCGTGGAATCGTCTACTACACGAAGAAGGGCAAATATGACGAAGCGATCGCCGATTTCGACGAGGCGCTGAAGCTCAGCCCCAAGGAAATCACCGCCCTGGTCAATCGTGGCGTGACATACCGCCAGCAGAACAACCCCGATCGTGCCCTCGCCGATTTCAACCGCGCGCTCAAATTGGGCATGACCACCGCCGAAATTCTCAAAAGGCTGAAAAGGGCGGACGGCACTCGGGATCCGAAGATTGCCGAGGTCGCCGACCAGGTATCGCAAGCGCTCTACCAGCGGGGCATGGCCTACATCGACAAGCTGGACTTCGAGGCCGCCCTGGCGGATTTCGGCGATGCCGCGAAATTGACGCCGGACGATCCCCGACCGCTGCTCGGCAGCGGCGCGGCCCATCTCCGTCAAGGCAATTTCGTGCAGGCGATGGGAGACCTCGACGAGGCGATCAAACGCGCCCCGGGGCAGGCTTTCGTCTATTTCGAGCGCGGCACGGCCTTTCATCGCGTCGAGGACTACAAGCGAGCGATCGCAGACTACAGTGAGGCGATCCGGCTGGACCCCAAGGAACCTCTCACCTACATCAATCGCGGCATGGCGGAGACGTTCACGGGTCAGATCGATGCGGCATTAGCCGACTTCGATAGTGCGCTCGACTATGCACCCGACAACGTCAATGCCTTCATTCAACGCAGTTACGCCTATGCCTTGAAGAAGGAGTACACCAAGGCGATCGCCGATATAAATCAAGCCCTGAAGCTTACTCCTGAGAAC
>CANJHI010000097.1 GCA_947474005.1 Alphaproteobacteria bacterium
GGCCGCGTCGTCGGGAAAAAAGCGCTGAAATTCCGGGAGCGACTGCGGAAACGGCAGATCTTCACGGGTCAGGACATCCATTCCAAACGCTAGATCTAGTGGGTATGGGAGTCAACCGGATAGGCATGCTTCGATCTCGGCTACACCCGCTACAACTACCCCGGCACGCCCGACAGCCTGATGTACGGCAACAACGAGTTCAGCTTCGTCGCTGGCTACGACTTCGGTGTCGCCGCCGTCACCGGCGCCGTCCGCTACAGCCCCAACTTCTTCGCCAACTCTGGCATTGCCTGGTACAAGTGGGGTCAGGTCGCCGTGCCGTTGCCCTTCCTCAAGGTCAACGAGAACGTCGCGTTCAAGGTCTTCGGCACGCTCGGCAACCAGTATGTCGAACGCTTCACCAACTACGGCATTCCCAACAACAACTACTAGGACTGGCAGGCCGGCGTCATCGTCTCCCTCTACGGCTTCGATTTCACCGCCGCCTACACCGGCACCAACCTCAGCGTCCAGGACTGCCTCGGCACCCAAAACTGCGCCAGCCGCGTCATCGTCGGAATCAGCAAGACTTTCTAACTTCGGACTATCCGGCAACCCCGCAGACGGGGTTGCCGCCAACCGGCCGGGCTGCCATCTATAATGGATGAGCAGCGATCGGTTCGATCTCGCGGTCGTAGGTGCCGGCCTCAACGGCAGCTTGCTGGCCCTTGCCGCCGGCAGCGCGGGCCTCAGGACCGTCCTGATCGACCGGGTACCGCTCAGGTCCCTCACCGAAGCCGGTTTCGACGGCCGCACCACGGCGATCGCCTACACCAGTCAGCGTCTCTTCGCGGCGCTGGGCGTCTGGGATGATGTCGCGGGCGTTGCCGAGCCGATCCGCGACATCCGGATTTCCGATGCCGGCCACGACGGCCGGGCGAGCCCGCTGTTTCTCCACTTCGACCATCGCGAGGCGGCGCCCGATGCCCGCGATCCCGCGCCGATGGGCTGGATCGTGGAGAATCGGTTTCTGCGCGCCGCCCTGCTGCAACGATTGGCAGACTGCCCGCAGGTCGAGCTGGTCGCACCCGATGAGGTGGTCGACACGACGCGCGATCTGGATCGCGCCGAACTCACGCTCAAGAGCAGCCGCCGTCTTCCGGCACGGCTCGTGGCGTCGGCCGAGGGACGCTTCGGCTCGATGCGCGAGGATGCCGGCATCGGCGCGCAGAACTGGTCGTATGGCCAGACCGCGATTGTGCTGGTGGCCCACCACGAACGACCGCACCGCGGCGTCGCCCAGGAAAAATTCCTGCCCGGCGGCCCCTTCGCCATCCTGCCGATGACCGATGGACCGGGTCATGATGGCAAAGCTGGCGAGCATCGCTCGTCGATCGTCTGGAGCGAGCGCGCCGGACTGGCGCGCCGCCTGCTCGAACTCGATCCCCCACGCTTCGCCGCCGAGTTTGCGCGACGCTTCGGCGATCACCTTGGTTCTGTCGAGCCGGTCGGGCCGCGCTGGTCGCATCCGCTCGGCCTCGTCCATGCCGACCGCTACATCGATACGCGTCTGGTCCTGGTCGGCGACGCCGCCCACGGCATCCATCCCATTGCCGGCCAGGGCTATAATCTCGGTGTGCGCGATATCGCGGCCCTCGTCGAAGTGCTGGCCGACGCCAAGCACCTCGGCCTCGACATCGGCGCTGCCGATACGCTGGAGCGCTACGCGCAATGGCGGCGGGCGGACAATTTCGCCATGGTCGCCGCCACCGATCTATTGAACCGGCTGTTTTCCAACGACATCAAGCCGTTGCGCCTCGTGCGCGACCTCGGCCTCGCCACCGTCAATCGCGTGCCCGCGCTCCGCCGCTTCTTCGTGCGCCATGCCATGGGCATGGTCGGCGACCTGCCCAAGCTGATCCGGGGGGAACGGCCCTAACCTGGACCGACCATTCCCCGGAAATCAGGCGAAGCGATGAGCTTTTGAAGCAAGTTCTGCACCGCCGGGAAGTAGCCATCCGCCACTCGCTTGCAGGCCGTCACGGCGGCGAAGGAGCTGGGGAACTCATAGTGCTCCTGCACGGAAATCGACTTGCCGTTCGACGACGTTACCGTGAGCGCGATATCCCAGAACGCAATCGTCGACGAGAAGGCGAGGTTGTTGACGGCACCCGTCAAAACGACGCTGCTATTATCATCGTAGACACCGGCAATCTTCAGCTCGTCAATCAGCGCCTTGCGTATATAGGCGGCAAAGCCCATTCCGTCGGCCGCGGTAATCGGACCAGCCGCGCGGCAGCCGTCGGCGAATTTTTGCGGCTCGGCGAAAGCGCCGACTTTGATGCGGCTGGGGGCCAGGCTCTTGAGAGCGACGACGTTGTCGGCAGATATGCCGTAGCGCGGCGCCGAATAGGTTTCGCATCCGGCGACGAACAGCGCCAGCACGACGAACATCAGATTACGGATGGTCATTGCTCCTCCGAGCATCAGGAGCGCGATTGAGACGCGCTTCATTTTACCGGCGCGATTATGCAAGCCAGCCCTGACCTGTCAACAAACTGGCCGCAAAACTGGACTATTAGCCTCGGCCACCCTATCTCAGAGGCCAATCCTCGAGGACCCCCATGGCTCAAGTGCAAGTGCCCGTGACCGTGCTCACCGGCTATCTCGGCGCCGGCAAGACCACCCTGCTGAACCGTATTCTGAGCGAACAGCACGGCAAGAAATACGCCGTCATCGTGAACGAATTCGGCGAGCTCGGCATCGACAACGACCTCGTGGTCAACGCCGACGAGGAAGTCTTCGAGATGAACAACGGCTGCATCTGCTGCACCGTGCGCGGCGACCTGATCCGCATCATCGAAGGACTGATGAAGCGCAAGGACAAGTTCGACGGCATCCTGGTCGAGACCACGGGGCTGGCCGACCCCGGCCCGGTCGCCCAGACCTTCTTCACCGACGACGACGTGAAGGCCCGCACCAGGCTCGACGCCATCGTGACCGTGGTCGACGCCAAGCACTTCCTCGGCCAGCTCGAACAGGGCTCCGAGGCCGAAGAGCAGGTGGCGTTCGCCGACGTGATCCTGCTCAACAAGACCGATCTGGTGAGCGCTGACGAACTCGCCAAGGTCGAGGGCAAGATCACCGCGATCAACCCCTACGCCCGCATCCACAAGACGCAGAAGAGCCAGATCGACCTCGCCGCCATCCTCGACAAGGGCGCATTCGACCTGAAACGCATCCTCGAGTTCGAACCCGACTTCCTCACCCACGGCCACGATCACAACCACGAAGAAGAGGTGAAGAGCCTGTCCATCACCTCCGACCGGCCGGTCGATCCCGAACGGTTCCAGAAATGGATGGGCGCGCTGCTGCAACTACGCGGCGGCGACATCTTCCGCAGCAAGGGCATCCTCGCCATCGATGGTGCCCCCAAGCGCTACGTCTACCAGGGCGTCCACATGATGATGGACAGCGACTGGGGCGTGCCGTGGAAGGCCGGCGAGAAGCGTTCGAGCAAGCTGGTCTTCATCGGCCGCAACCTCGACGGCGACAACCTGAAGCGCGGCTTCGAAGACTGCCTGAAGCAATAGCGTGAAGATCGATCTCGCCAACCCGGCCTGGCGCCAGACCCTGCCGCCGGCCCGTACCATCGGGGCCGATGCTCCTGTGGCGGCCTGCGCCTTCAGCCGCGACGGCACGACCGTGGCCTTTGCGCTGGGCGACGGCTCGGTGCGCCGCCTGCCCGCCGACATCGCCGCAGCCCCCGCCGACGCAGTCCCGCCGATCCATGGCGGTGCGGTGCTCGCGCTGGTCGCCGACCCGGCCGGCGACGGCTTCGTGAGCGGCGGCGACGACGGCCGCCTCCTGCGGATCGCCACCGACGGCACGGCCACCGAGCTCTTCAACCAGAAGGGCAGATGGATCGACCACCTCGCTGCCCACCGCGCCACCGGCGCCATCGCCGCGTCGGTTGGCAAGGCCGCGGTCGTCGTCACCAAGGATGGCGAGGTCCGCGAATTCGGGCCGCACCAGAGCACGGTGGCCGACCTCGACTTCAGCAAGGACGGCAGTCGCATCGGCTGCGCCCACTACGGCGGCGTCACGGTGTGGAGCATCGGCCAGGTCACCCAGGGCAAGGCGGCACCGCCGCCCCGCCGCTTCGCCTGGCGCGGCAGCCACGTGGCGCTGCGCTGGAGCACCGACGGCAAGTTCATCGCCACCGGCACGCAGGAAAACGACATCCATGTCTGGCGGATGGCGCAGGCCACCGACATGCGCATGCAGGGCTATCCCGCCAAGGTGAGATCGCTGTCGTGGACCGCCGACGCGCGCTTCCTCTACACCTCCTCGCAGCCCGTGTTCACCGCCTGGCCCTTTTCCGGCAAGGGACCGGAGGGCAAGCCGCCGCTGCAGTTCGGCGAGGAGGGTGCAGGCCTCTTGAGCGTCGTGGCCGCCCACCCCACCGCCGAGTTCGTGGCCGGCGGCTACGATTCCGGCGAGTTGCAGCTGGGCGACATCAAGGCCAAGCGCTCCGTGGTCCTAAAAATGGCCGATGGCTCGGCCCTCACCTGCCTCGCCTGGTCGCCCGACGGTTTTAAGCTCGCCGTCGGCAACGAACGCGGCGATCTCCTGGTGATCGACCTGCGTCGGTAGGCCGATTTTCGGCACAGCTCGTTGTGCCACGGCGTGTCCCGCTGCCTGTGCCACGGATCGGGTTCATGTCCTTGAAGCGACAGGCGAATCGCCCCCTGATTGGCTGTGCCACCGACGCCGGCCGCTTTCAGGGATGAGTGTGCCGCTGCTTGACCGCGAAACTGCAGGTCTTTGCCAGCATGAAAAAGGCCGGCCCCCGCATTCACATGCGAAGCGCCAGCCTATCAGAAATATACCCCAGAACCTGCTCAACCTGCAAATTTAAGAATGCCTGCAGTGCTAGCAGCCCAACAGGCCCTCAGCGCCAGTAGTTGTTGGCGGCGGCGATCGTGGCGAATTCCACCGCCACCACATGACTGGCGGCGATCAACCCCATCGGGTCACGGGCGTATTGCGGCCGCCCGGCCACCAGCACTTCGACTTCCTTCTGCATCGCGTGGATGGAGTGGCGGGCAAGCGTGATGGCCAGCGCCCTTCCCTCCTCCGGTGTCTTGGTGATCAGCGTGTTGTTGGGGACCAACGGTTCCGGCGGCAGCTGTGTCATCGGGGATCTCCATTCATCTCGCTATATCTGGTTGCGTAACATGCGCCCTAAACGCGCCGTACCAGAAGCCGATTCGAAAGTAGGCACAGAATACCAGCCACGCCCATGGCGGTGGTCATCGGCGCGATGGTGCCGTTCAGCGCCTGGCCAACCACCGCGCCGAAGAGGGCGCCGATGCCGAACTGCATGACGCCCATCAGCGACGAGGCCGTCCCCGCCATGTGCGGATAGCGCTGCAATGCCATGGCCATGGAATTGGGGCCGATCAGGCTGATGGTGGCGATCTGCGGCGCGAAGCACAGCAGGAACGGCCACATGCCGATGGTGCCGTAGCGCGCCTCGATCCAGCCCATCACCATTGCCGCCGGCCCGGCGATCGCCGGCACGATCACGGCGTAGCGCAGAATCTTGCCGGCCCCGAACACCGGCGCGAACTTGGCATTCAAGAGACTGCCGATGGTCATGAACACGATCATGCCGCCGAAGATCAGCCCGTAGTCGCGCGGCGCCACACCATAGCGCTCGATGAACACGAACGGCGACCCCGACAGGAACGACAGCAGGGCGGCGAACTGGAACGAGCTGGTGAAGGCGTAGCCCATGAAGGCGCGGTGGCGGAACAGCTCGCCGAAGCGCTTCAGGATCGACGACATGACCAGCGGCTGGCGATACTCGGGCCGCAGCGTCTCGGGCAGCCAGATCCAGGCCAGGACCAGCGCCGAGAGTCCGATCGCCGCCAGCACCCAGAAGATCGCGCGCCAGCCCAGGAACCACAGGATCTGCCCGCCGATCAGCGGCGCCAGCATGGGCGCGATCGAGGTGCAGGCCATCATCAGCGACATGGCGCGCGCCGCCTGATCCTTTTCGGCGAGATCGCGCACCATGGTGCGCGCCAGCACCACGCCGCCGCAGGCCGCCAGCCCCTGCAGGAAACGCAGGCCGACCAGGTGCCCCGCCTCGATCGCGAAGGCACAGCCGATGCTGGTCACGACATAGATGGCGAGGCCGCCCAGGATGACCGGCCGCCGCCCGTAGCGGTCGCCCGCCGGGCCATAGAAGATCTGGCCCAGGCCGAAGGCGATCATGAAAGCCGACAGGGTGAGCTGGATGTCGCCCGCGGTGCCGTTCAGATCGACGGCGATCACCGGCAGCGCCGGCAGATACATGTCGATCGACAGCGGCGTGAAGGACGACAGCAGCGCCAGCAGGATCAGCAGGACCGGCGTCAGGGTCGGGCGAGTCGTGGTTGTGGTCATGTCATTGGACCGCGGGCCTCCAGGCCCGCATATGATGATGAGCGGGCCAGGAGGCCCGCGGTCCGCTTGAGGTCATTCTTGTTCAACACGGCATGCTCTTACAGCCATTGGGTCCCCGGTCCCATGCTATAAGCGGACCATGACGGCGCTGCCCGACCTCACCGAGCCGCAGATCCGCCGCTATGCGCGTCACATCGTGCTGGCGGAGATCGGTGGCGTGGGCCAGGCGCGGCTCATCGCCGCGCGCGTGCTCGTGGTGGGCGCCGGCGGTCTTGGCGCACCCCTCCTGCAGTATCTCGCCGCCGCCGGCATCGGCACGCTGGGCGTGATCGACCACGACACGGTCGATCTCTCCAACCTGCAGCGCCAGGTCATCCATCGCACCGCCGACATAGGCGTTTCCAAGGTCGAAAGTGCCCGACGTGCGCTGGCTGGGATCAATCCCGAAGTCACCGTGAATCCGCACGACGAACGGCTCACGGCGGACAACGCAGAGCGCATCATCGCCGGCTACGACATCGTGGCCGACGGCAGCGACAACTTCGCCACGCGCTACCTGCTGAACGACGTCTGCTATCGCCTCAAAAAGATTCTGGTTTCTGCCGCGATACTTCGTTTCGACGGCCAGATCTCGACCTACAAGGCCTTCGAGGGCGCGGGCCATCCCTGTCTGCGCTGCATCTTCCCCGCAGCCCCGTCCGAGGACGCCGTGCCGAGCTGCGCCCAGGCGGGCGTGCTGGGCGCGCTGGCCGGCACGCTGGGGGCATTCCAGGCCACGGAAGTGGTGAAGGAGATTCTTGGCATCGGCCGGTCGCTGTCGGGCAAGCTCGTGATGTACGACGCGCTGGCGGGCGCCTTCGACGAGATGACCATCGTCAAGCGGGCGGACTGCCCGACCTGTGGCACACCATGAAGATCTCTGAAGGCGGTCTCTCGATCATCCTGCGCGCCGGCGACTATGAGAGCGCCCACTACGCGCTGGCGCTCGCGGCTGCAGCACTTGCAGTCAACAAGCCCGCCGTTCTGTTCCTCACCATGGCCGGCATCCGTGCTCTTACGGGTCCGCCGCCGGCACTCGGCAATTGGGACCGCGACGCGCAGAACCGCGACCGCGGCGTCGGCGACTTTGAAACATTGCTGAGTGCCTGCGTGGAACTTGGCTGCCGCTTCATCGTGTGCGAAATGGGCCTGCGGTCGCTCGACATCGATCGCACGAGTCTGCGCACCGACGTTCCCTTCACCATCGCCGGGATCGTGACCTTGCTGGAAGAGACCAAGCCGGGCATGCATCTGGTCACTCTGTAACGACCCAACTGTAACGACACTGGAGATTTCATGACATCCGCCGCCTTCGACGTCCTGGGAATCGGCAATGCCATCGTCGACGTCATCTCGCGTTCCGACGAGGCCTTCCTGGGCAAGCACGGCCTGGTGAAGGGCAGCATGATGCTGGTCGATGAGGCACGGGCCGAGGCGCTCTACGCGGCGATGGGCCCCGGCGTCGAAGTCTCCGGCGGCTCGTGCGGCAACACCATGGCGGGCGTCGCCTCGTTCGGCGGCAAGGGTGCCTACATCGGCAAGGTGCGCGACGACCAGCTCGGCTCCGTGTTCGGCCACGACCTGCGCTCGATGGGCGTGTCGTTCGAGACGCCGAGCGCGACCGAGGGCCCCTCCACCGCGCGCTGCCTGATCCTGGTGACGCCCGACGCACAACGCACCATGAACACCTATCTCGGCGCCTGCACCGGCCTCGGACCCAACGATATCGACGCCAAGCGCGTGGCCAGTGCCCAGGTGACCTATGTCGAGGGCTATCTGTGGGACGCGCCGGCCGCCAAGCAGGCCGTGCTGAAGGCTTTTGATGCCGCGCACGCCGCCGGTCGGCTGGTGTCGATCACGCTGTCGGATTCGTTCTGCGTCCACCGCTACCGTGACGAGTTCCGCGCCCTGATCCGCGACAAGGTCGATATCCTTTTCGGCAACGAGGCGGAGATCAAAGCACTCTACGAAGTCGAGTCGTTCGAGGCAGCGCTCGAAGCCACGCGCAAGGAAGGCAAGATCGCGGCCCTCACCCGCAGCGAGAAGGGTTCGGTCGTGATCAAGGGCAGCGAGACCTACGCCGTGCCGGCCGCCCCGGTCGCCAAGGTCGTCGACACCACGGGCGCCGGCGACCTCTATGCGTCGGGCTTCCTGTTCGGCTTCACGCACGGCAAGCCGCTTGCCGAGTGCGCCCGCCTGGGCGGCATCGCCGCCGCCGAAGTCATCTCCCACGTCGGCGCGCGGCCCGACCAGGCGCTGAAGGCGCTGATTTGATCACCCCCTCCGCCCTGCGGGCACCTCCCCCGCGTTGCGGGGGAGGAGATGAAAATCGGACTCCTCCCCCGCTTGCGGGGGAGGTGCCCCGTCTTACGGGGCGGAGGGGGTCATGAACGCCGCCAGCGCCCGCGGCTGGCGTGAGTCACTGGCCACCTACACGCATCCGCGCGTCGTCCAGTTCCTGTTTCTCGGCTTCTCGGCCGGGCTGCCCTTCCTCCTGGTGTTCGCCACGCTGTCGGCGTGGCTGCGCGAGTTCGGCATCAGCCGCACCGCCATCGGCTTCATCAGCTGGATCGGCATCACCTACTCCTTCAAGTTCGTGTGGTCGCCCGTGGTCGATCGCGTGCCGCTGCCGCTGCTGACACGCTGGCTCGGCCGCCGCCGCTCCTGGATGCTGCTGGCGCAGGCGGGCATCGCCACGGGCCTGCTCGGCATGTCGTTCTGCGACCCGCGCGCCGACCTGTGGTCGCTGGTGGTGCTGGCGCTGATCGTGGCCTTCTCCTCGGCGACGCAGGACATCGCCCTCGACGCCTTCCGCATCGAAGCCACCGACGCCAGCCTGCAGGGCGCCACGGCGGCCACCTATCAGCTCGGCTACCGCATCGCCGTGCTCGCGGCCGGCGCCGGTGCGCTCTACATCGCCGAGTTCGGTTCCTGGCCGCTCGCCTACCAGACCATGGCGGGGCTCGGCCTGGTCGGCATCATCACCACGCTCATCATCACCGAGCCCGAGCGGCGCGCGGCCGCAGGTGCTGCCGAGCTCGAAGGCAAGATCGCAGCGTTCGCCGCCGGCCTCGGCGCGATGCCCGACTGGGCGCGTCAGGCGCTCATCTTCATCTACGGCGCCATCGTCTGTCCGTTCGTCGACTTCTTCACGCGCTACGGCTGGATGGCGGTGGTGCTGCTGCTGTTCATCGGCCTGTTCCGGCTCTCCGACATCGCCATGGGCGTGATGGCGAACCCCTTCTACATCGACATGGGTTTTAGCCTGTCGCAGATCGCCAACGTCTCGAAGATCTACGGCTTCGTGATGTCGATCCTGGGCGCGCTGCTGGGCGGCGTGCTGGTCTTCAGGATCGGTGCCGCGCGCCTGCTGGCGCCGGCGGTCTTCCTGATCGCGGCGAGCAACCTCACCTTCGCCTGGCTGGCCCTGGTCGGCGAGCCCAATGTGCTGATCCTCACGATCGCGATCAGCATCGACAATCTGGTGGCGGGCATGTCGGGCTCGATCTTCATCGCCTTCCTGTCCGGCCTCACCAACACGGCCTACACGGCGACGCAGTATGCGCTCTTCACCTCGATCATGACCCTGCCCGGCAAGCTGATGGGCGGATCGTCCGGCTGGATCGTCGACAGGCTGCAGGCCGATTACGCCGCCACGTACAAGTTCGGCGGCTACGCGATCTTCTTCGTCTACACCGCACTCCTCGGCCTGCCCGCCCTGGTGCTGGCCCTCGTCGTCCGCCGGCGCTTCGAAAAAGAAACCCCTCCTTCCTGAGGGAAGGAGGGGAAGTAAATCGGCGTCGGGGTATCACCGCGCCGGGGAACCGGCCCGTTCCGGAGCGGGGCGTGGGGGTGCCGGCCGGGAACGGGTCCACTCCCGTCTAACGGCGCGACGCTACAAAACCGTGACTGATGGTGTGGAAAACCTCCCCCCTCCGCCCCGCATGACGGGGCACCTCCCCCGAAACGGGGGAGGAGAAGAAAGTGGAACTCCTCCCCCGCTTGCGGGGGAGGTGGCCCGAAGGGCCGGAGGGGGTCATACGAATGCTCTCTATAGTTGCATATCCTTAAAATTTTCGCCACATTGACACGCTTCCATCCCCATCATGGATTCTTTCGTTCGCGACCTGCGCAGCAATCCCACAGATGCCGAACGGCACCTCTGGTATCGGCTGCGACTTCGCCAGTTGGCAGGATTCAAATTCCGACGACAGCGGCCGATCGGCCCCTACGTCTGCGACTTTATCTGCCTGGAGGCATCGCTGGTCATCGAACTCGATGGCAGCCAACACGTCGCACAGATGGCCTACGATTCAGAACGCGACGCCTTTCTGCGGCAACGTGGATATCGAGTGTTGAGATTCTGGAATCACGATGTGCTCACCCGAACCGAATCGGTGATCGACACCATCTTCGAAGCGTTGCAGCGGCCCGAGTTGGATGGGCGATTCGACTGACCCCCTCCGCCCCGTCAGACGGGGCACCTCCCCCGCAAGCGGGGGAGGAGAAAGTCGATCAGCCCGGAGTCGCGTCGAGCGCGTAGCCGGCGGCGCGGACGGTGCGGATCAGGTCGGCGCTGCCCTCGCCGTTCAGCGCCATGCGCAGGCGGCGGATGTGGACGTCGACGGTGCGGGCCTCGACATAGACGTCCTTGCCCCACACCGAGTCGAGGAGCTGCTCGCGCGAGAAGACGCGGCCGGGATGCTCCATGAAATGGCGCAGCAGCCGGAACTCGGTGGGCCCGAGATGAAGCGGCTTGCCCGCCCGGGTGACGCGATGGGCCACCAGATCCATCACGATGTCGGCGTAGCTCAGCGCCTCATCGGCCAGCGCCGGGCGGATGCGGCGCAGAACGGCGCGGATGCGCGCCACCAGCTCGGTCGGCGAGAACGGCTTGGAGACATAGTCGTCGGCGCCGGCATCGAGCCCGCGGATGCGATCGCCCTCCTCGCCGCGCGCCGTCAGCATGATGATCGGCACGTTGGCGGTAGACGTCTGGCGACGGAGCTGGCGGCAGACCTCGATGCCAGACATCAGGGGCAGCATCCAGTCGAGCAGGATGAGGTCGGGCACGTCCTCCTGGACCAGGGCCAGCGCCTCCTCGCCGTCGCCGGCGACACCGACTCGGAAGCCCGACTGTTCGAGGTTGTAGCGCAGCAGTTCGACCAGCGCCGTCTCGTCCTCGACGATCAGCACATGCGGCTTCAGCGACGACGTCTGCGTGTCGCGCCGGGATGCCATGGCGCCGGCCATGCTCACGGCGTGCTGCCTGTGGCGTAGAGCGACGCGCTGCCCTTGGGCCGCTCCTCCTCGAAGCCGTGGCCGGTCGCGCGGAAGCTCACCAGTTCGGCGATGTTGGTGACATGGTCGCCGGCGCGCTCGATGTTCTTGGCCATGAACAGCAGATGCGTGCAGGCCGTGATCGTGCGCGGATCCTCCATCATGTAGGTCAGCAGCTCGCGGAACAGGCCAGTGTAGACCTGGTCGATCTCCTCGTCGCGCTCCCAGACATCGTGCGCCTTCGCGACATCGCCGTGGGCGAAGGCGTCGAGCACGTCCTTGAGCGCAGTGCGTACCAGCCGGCCCAACCGGTCGATGCCATTCACCGCAGCCACCGGCGAAGTGCCCTGAGCGAGCACGATGCTGCGCTTGGCGGTGTTCTTGGCGTAGTCGGCGATGCGCTCCAGCGCACCGGCGATCTTGATCGACGACAGGATGACCCGAAGATCGACCGCCATGGGCTGGCGCAGCGCCAGCAGCTTGACCGTCTGCTCCTGGACCGCAATATCGAGCGCATCGACGCGGGCGTCCTCGGCGATCACCCGTTCGGCCGATTCCGTATCGCGTTCACGCAGCGCGACCAGGGCTTGCGCAAGCTGGCTCTCGGCCAGGCCACCCATCTCGCTGATGGTCGAGCTCAGGCGCTCGAGCTCCTCGTCGAAGCGCTTCAGCGTATGTTCCGCCATATCGAATTCCCTTCTTCAGCTTTCCGCCACGTCAACGGCCAATCTCAACCGAACCAGACTCAACCAAAACGTCCGGTGATGTAGGCCTGCGTGCGCTTGTCCTTCGGGGTCGTGAAGAGCGTCTCGGTCGCGCCGAACTCGACCAGCTCGCCGAGATACATGAAGGCGGTGAAATCGGAGACACGCGCCGCCTGCTGCATGTTGTGGGTGACGATGACGATCGTGTAGTCCTTCTTCAGCTCGTCGATCAGCTCCTCGATCTTGGCGGTCGAGATCGGATCGAGCGCCGAGCAGGGCTCATCGAACAGGATGACCTCGGGCTTCACCGCCACGGTGCGGGCGATGCACAGGCGCTGCTGCTGGCCGCCCGAAAGCGACTGGCCGTTGGCGTTGAGCTTGTCCTTGACCTCGTCCCAAATAGCGGCGCGGCGCAGCGCCGTTTCCACGCGGCCGTCCAGTTCCGATTTCGGCAGCTTCTCATAGAGGCGAATGCCGAACGCGACGTTCTCATAGATCGTCATCGGGAATGGGGTCGGCTTCTGGAACACCATGCCGATGCGCGCGCGCAGCAGGTTGATATCCTGATCGTCCTTGAGAAGGTTGTCGCCATCAAACAGCACCTGGCCGGTGGCACGCTGGCCCGGATAGAGGTCGTACATGCGGTTGAGCACGCGCAGCAGGGTCGACTTGCCGCAACCTGACGGACCGATAAAGGCGGTCGCCTTGTTGGCATAGAGCGACATGCTGATGCCCTTGAGCGCCCGACTGTCGCCGTAGAAGAACTCGAGATTGCGCAGAGTGATCTTCTCGGCCAGTCCCGCCGTGTCGATTCTGGCATGTGCCGCGACCGGGGTGGCAACGGTCGGCGTGGATGCGGAGGCCATGGTCATGACGACTTCCTCGGTGAGGTGAGAGAACGGGCGAGGATGCTGAGGGCCAGCACCGTCACGGTGATGAGAAGCGCACCGGTCCAGGCCAGCTTCTGCCATTCCTCGTAGGGCGACAGGGCGAACTGGAAGATGACCACCGGCAGGCTGGGCATCGGCGCGTTCATGTTCATGCTCCAGAACTGATTGTTCAGCGCCGTGAACAGAAGCGGTGCGGTCTCGCCGCTGATGCGCGCAACCGCCAGCAGGATGCCGGTGACGATGCCCGCCTGGGCGGCGCGGTAGGCGATGCGGACGATCATGTGAGCGCGCGGCAAGCCGATCGAGGCCGCCGCCTCGCGCAAGGTATCAGGCACCAGGGTCAGCATGTCCTCGGTCGTGCGCACCACGACCGGGATCACGATCACGGCCAGCGCCACGGCGCCGGCCCAGCCCGAGAAGTGGCCCATCGGCGCCACCATGATCTCGTAGATGAACAGGCCGATGACGATCGAGGGTGCGCTCAGCAGGATGTCGTTGATGAAGCGCACGACCGTGGAGAGCTTGTCGTGGCGGCCGTACTCGGCCAGGTAGGTGCCGGCCAGGATGCCGATCGGCGTGCCGATCGCCACGGCCAGGATCGTTATGATCAGGCTGCCGGCAATGGCGTTCAGCAGGCCGCCCGCCGCGCCCGGCGGTGGCGTCATTTCAGTAAAGACCGAAAGCGAAAGCCCGCCGATCCCCTTGTAGATCAGGATACCAAGAATCAGGACAAGCCAGCCAAGACCGAAGAGGGTGGCGGCAAGCGCCAGGCCCTTGGCGATGGCGTTGCGGCGGCGGCGACCGGCGTAGAGCGGGCTGTTCGCGGAGGCGACGCCAGATGAGTTGGTGGATGAATCGGTCATGGCCTTATCCTGCCTGCTTCTGGAGGCGCATCAGCATGTAGCGCGCCATGGCGAGCACACAGAAAGTGATGAAGAACAGGATCAGGCCGAGGGCGATCAACGACGAGGTGTAGAGGTCTCCGACCGCCTCGGTGAATTCGTTGGCGATCGAGGCCGAGATCGTCGTGCCCGGCGCGAAGAGCGAGGCCGAGACGTGGTGTGCGTTGCCGATGACGAAAGTGACCGCCATGGTCTCGCCGAGCGCGCGGCCGAGCCCAAGCATGAAGCCGCCGATCACGCCGACCCGCGTGAAGGGCAGAACGACGTAGCGGAACACTTCCCAGGTGGTGCAGCCGACACCGTAGGCCGCTTCCTTGAGCACCGGCGGCACGGCATCGAACACGTCGCGCGAGATCGAGGTCACGAACGGCAGCACCATGATCGCCAGGATGAGCCCGGCGGTGAACATGCCGATGCCGTACGGCGGGCCCGCGAACAGCGTCGACAGGATCGGAACGTTGGCGAAGGTGTCGATCATGAAGGGCTGGAAGTATTGCTGCACGAAGGGCGCGAAGACGAACAACCCCCAGATGCCGTAGATGATGCTGGGAATGCCGGCCAGCAGCTCGATGGCGATGCCGATCGGGCGGCGCAGCACCTTCGGGCAGAGCTCGGTCAGGAAGAAGGCGATCATCAGGCCGACCGGCACGGCGATCAGCATGGCGATGGCCGAGGTCACCAGCGTGCCGTAGATCGGCGCGAGCGCACCGAACTTCTCGGTGACCGGGTTCCAGGACTCGTCGAAGAAGAAGGAGAAGCCGAAAGTGCCCAGCGCCGGGGCGGCGCCGATGACGAGGGCGATGATGACGCCACTCAGGAGAGCCAGCACCGTCAAGGCCGCCGTGCGCGTCAGGCCGTGAAAGATCGTGTCGGTCAATCGCAACCGTTTGAGGACGGCGCTGCGGGAGGCGGCTTCCGATGCCGTCACCCTCGTGTCCTTCAATACAACTTCGCTCACGTCACGCTCCCCCGCAGCCATTCCCCCTCCCGTGGAGGGCAGGTGGAAGCCACCTGCCCTGCTGTCGTCAGTTCGTGGGCGAATACAAGGGCTTGCCGCCCGCGTCCTTGATTTCCGTCGACCACATTTTAAGAATGTCGTTCACGACCTTGTCCGGCATCGGCACGTAGTCGAGGTCCTCGGCCATCTTGTCGCCCTTGGCGAACGACCAGGCGAAGAACTTCAACGCTTCGGCAGTCGCCGCGACATCGACCGGCTTCTTGTAGAGCAGGATCCAGGTGGCCGCCGTCATCGGCCACGACTGGTCGCCGGGCTGGTTGGCGAGGATCACGCCATAGCCGGGCTGGGAGTTCCAGTCGGCGTTGGCGGCAGCGGCCTGGAAGCTGGCCGAGTTCGGCTCGACCGTCTTGCCGGCCTTGTTGATCATCTTGGTGTGGAGGAGCTTGTTCTGCTTGGCGTAGGCATACTCGACATAGCCGATCGCGCCCTTGGTCTGGGCGACGTTGCCAGCAACGCCCTCGTTGCCCTTGGCGCCGATGCCGACCGGCCACTGCAGGGCCGTCGAGACGCCGACCTTCGTCTTCCACTCAGGGCTGATGTCGGCCAGGTAGTAGGCGAAGTTGTAGGTCGTGCCCGACCCGTCCGAACGACGGACCGGCACGATCGCCTGCTTGGGCAGCTTGATGCCGGTGTTGAGCTTGGCGATCGCCGGATCATCCCAGCTCTTGATCTCGCCCAGGTAGATCTTGGCGATCGTCGGGCCGTCGAGCGTCAGGTCGCCGGGCTTGATGCCCTCGAGATTCACCACCGGCACGATCGCGCCCATGACTGCCGGGAACTGCGCGAGGCCCGACTCGTCGAGTTCCTTGCCGGGCAGCGGCGCATCGGTTGCGCCAAAGGTCACGGTCTTGGCCTTGATCTGCTTGATGCCACCGCCCGAGCCGATCGACTGGTAGTTCAGACCGCTGCCGGTCTCTTTCTTGTAGGCGTCAGCCCACTTGGCATAGATCGGGTACGGGAAGGTGGCGCCAGCGCCGGAAATGTCGACGGCGTGGGCCGTCCAGGACGTCAGCGCGAAGGCGGTCGCCATCAGCGCGATCTTCGTGAATTTCATCGGTCTCTCCATCGGTACGGCCCATAAAAAGGGGCTCGGGCTGGGAATGGAGTAAGGGTCCCGCGTCACTGTCCTATGACAGTTATGTGACAATACGATGACGGTCATGACGGCCCCTGAGGATTGAATTTTCCACCGATCCGGGCCGGCCTGCACCGCCCTGTATCGAAGCTGTCATCAAACCGTCGTCGGGCCGCAGTCTCGGACCGCTACCCAGCAAAACAGGCAAACCCTTGAGGTCTGGATGCTGCGGCTGGACGGCGTTGTGAAGAAATTCGGCGACAAGCGCGCCGTCGACCATGTCTCGCTCGTCGTACCGGCGGGCCAGCTGCTGGGCGTGATCGGCCAATCCGGCTCGGGCAAGTCGACGCTCCTGCGCATGATCAACCGGCTGGGCGATCCGACGGCGGGCCGCATCCGCTTCGGCGACACCGACGTCACCGCACTGCGCGGCCGCGATCTCCGCCATTGGCGCGCGCGCTGCGCCATGATCTTCCAGCAGTTCAACCTCGCCGGCCGGCTCGACGTGTTGACCAACGTGATGATGGGCCGCGCCTTCCACGCACCGCTGTCGCGGGCGCTGTTCAAGCTTTGGACCGACCAGGAAAAGGCGCTGGGACTTTCGGCGCTGGAGAGCCTCGACATGGCGCGCCTGGCCGGCCAGCGCGCCGACACCCTGTCGGGCGGCCAGCAGCAGCGCGTCGCCATCGCCCGCGCGCTGGTGCAGGAACCCGAGATCATCCTGGCCGACGAGCCGATCGCCTCGCTCGATCCGCGCAACACCCAGGTGGTGATGGACGCGCTGCAGCACATCAACCGCCACTTCGGCATCACCGTGATCTGCAACCTGCACAGCCTCGATCTGGCGCTGAAATACTGCGACCGGCTGGTCGGCCTCGCGGCAGGCCGCGTGGTGTTCGACGGCGCGCCGGCCCAGCTCACCGAGCACGCCGCCCGCGATCTCTATGGCCTTGAATCGGCGGACGTGGTCGGCGCCGACCGGCGGCCCGATTTCACCGCCATGGGCGCCCGCCCCGGTTTGGCACTCGCAGGTTCCTGAACGTCCCGACACTTCATCACGACAAGGAGAACGAAGAATGCTCAACCGACGTCTTGCGCTGGGCACGGCCCTCGCTGCTGGTCTCGTCACGCTCGCCGGCACGGCCGGCGCCCAGAGCTGGAAAGCCCAGTATCCAGAACTCGTGTTCGCCGTCATTCCGGCCGAGAACGCCTCGGGCGTGACCGAGCGCTATGGCCCGTTCATGGAGTATCTGGCCAAGGAACTCGGCACCAAGGTGACGCTGCGCGTCGCCAACGACTATGCCGCCGTGATCGAAGGCCAGCGCAACGGCAGCATTCATCTCGCGGGCTACGGCCCTGCCTCGTATGCCCGCGCCATCGTCACCGGCGTCAAGGTCGAGCCCTTCGCCACCACCGTCAATGCCGACGGCACCATCGGCTACTACTCGGTGTTCTATGTGCGCACCGACAGCCCCTACAAGACGATCGACGATCTCAAGGGCAAGAACCTCGGCCTGGTCGATCCAAATTCGACCTCGGGCAACAACGTGCCGCGCTTTGCCCTCAACAAGATGAAGATCAATCCGGAAAACTTCTTCGCGCACGTGACCTACACCGGCAGCCACGAGAATGCGTTGATTGCGCTCCAGCAGAAAACGGTCGATGTCGCCGCCAACTGGTGGAACTCCGACGACGATTCCAACCTCACCCGCATGGCCACCAAGGGCCTGGCGAAGAAGGACGACTACCGGATCATCTACAAGTCCGACCTGATCCCCAATTCGCCGTTCGCCTATCTCGCCACCCTGCCGCCCGACCTGAAGGCCGCGATCGTGAAAGCCTTCGACGAGGCGCCGACCAAGGCCAAGGCCGCCTTCGACAGACTGTCGGACGGCAAGGACCGCGAATTCAAGGCGGTCGATGCCCAGTACTACGAGCCGGTCGTCGAACTGATCAAGTTCATCGACCAGCTGCGCAAGCAGAAGAGCTGACGGCAGCCCCGATACGGCAGCCCTGATGGGGAGCGTCCGGACGCAGCCACCGGACGTTCCCCGTCTCCTTCCGACCTTGCCGGAGACTGCGTGACATCACCGATCGTCCAACTGCCGGAGGTACAGCTCCGGCCCCTGCTCGCCGCCTATGAAGCGTCGGTGCGCAGCCGCCGCCTGCACACCGCCCTGATCTTCGCCTGCGTGGCCGTGGCCATCGGCCTGTCGTCGATCTCGGCCGAAGTGGCGCCCGGGCGCCTGATCGACAATATCGGCCGCTTCACCAGCTACATCTTCCGCCTGTTCCATCTCGAGAACGGCGCCTTTGTCTGGACCGATCCCGCCGAATGGTACTGGGGCCTGGCCCGCTGGCTGCGGCTGCTGGGCGAGACCCTGCTCATGGCCTACGTCGGCACCCTGCTGGGCGCCGCCGGCGCCTTCGCGCTCTGCTTCCTGGCCGCCGCCAACGTGGCGCCCAGCCGCTGGCTGCGCATCGCCGTCCGCCGTTTCTGCGAGCTCTGCCGCACCGTGCCGGAGCTGGTGTTCGCCCTGATGTTCGTCATCGCCTTTGGCCTCGGGCCGATGGCCGGCGTGCTCGCCGTCGCCATCCACACGCTGGGAGCGCTCGGCAAGCTCTTCGCCGAGGTGGTCGAGAACATCGACATGAAGCCGGTCGAGGGCGTGTCCGCGACCGGCGCCGACTGGCATGTCGCCATGCGCTTCGGCGCCCTGCCGCAGACGATGTCGAACTTCGTGAGCTACACGCTGCTCCGCTTCGAGATCAACGTGCGTGGCGCCGCCGTCATGGGTTTCGTCGGCGCCGGCGGCATCGGCCAGGACCTGATCGAGGCGATCCGCAAGTTCTACTATTCCGACGTCTCGGCGATCCTGGTGCTGATCCTGGTGACCGTGGCCGTGATCGACACGCTGACGGAGCGCGTACGCCACCGCCTGATCGGACTGCAGGAGAAGCATTGATGGCCGGCCGGACGAAGCTCGACCTGGCGGCGGTCCGCGGCCGCCATCCACAGCACTTCGGCGGGCTGGGACGCGACCAGCGCTCGATGATCGTCGTGGCGCTGGCGGCCTTCGTCCTGCTGCTGGTCGGGATGGCCCAGCTCGGCTTCTTCCGCGGCACGTTCCTGTCCGGCCTCGGGCGGCTGGGCGAGATCGCCGGATTGATGCTGCCGCCCGATCCGGGCAACTGGGCGCATGTCCGAGTCTTCACCCTGTCGCTGCTCGAGACTGTCGCCATCGCGTTCCTGGGCACACTCTCGGCGGCGGTCCTTGCGGTGCCGTTGGCGTTGCTGGCGGCGAAGAACGTCACGGCCAGCCGCCTCGTTCATTTCCTGTCTCGCCGCTCGCTCGACACGATCCGCAGCGTCGATATCCTCGTGTGGGCCCTGATCTGGATCAACGTTGTGGGGCTCGGACCGTTTGCCGGAGCATTGGCCATCATGACCTCCGACATCGGCTCATTCGGCAAGCTGTTCTCCGAGGCGATCGAAGCGGCCGACCGCAAGCCCGTCGAGGGCATCGTCTCGACCGGCGGCGGCCGGATCCTGGGCGTGCGCTTCGGCATCCTGCCCGAGGTGTTCCC
>CANJHI010000098.1 GCA_947474005.1 Alphaproteobacteria bacterium
ATCTGGCTGCGGAACTCCGGGCTGAACTCGCCGAACACGGTCGAGACGTTGACGCCGACCTTCTCGAACACACGGCCGCGCATGATCGCCATGGTGCCGCCGCCGCGATCCTCGCCGTCGGGCCCTTCCTCGCGCCGCCACTCCTTGCGTTCGAAGCGGCCGGCCGGCAGCTCCGCATGCGTGCCCGAAAGCTCGTCCTCGATCTTCTCGAATTCGGCGCAGAGGCGGTTGCGCAGGGTTCCGAACCAATGCCGCGCGCTGTCCTTCCAGCACAGCACAGTCGCCTCGTCGGGAAGCGGGGAGGGATTGTTGGGGCCGGTGGCAGTGCGGGACTGGGGGCTCATGAGACTCGCGGAAAGCCTGTGGTCTGGCGCAGCCTCTCGCTCAATACCTTCGCGGCAGTGAGCACGATATTCAGCGATCTGGGCGTTTGGGGGCTGACAATAGTTTTTCTTCCGTTGAGTGTATTGCGCCGATGGGCATTCTTGAGGCCGAAGCCTACTTGGCGCAAGCACCACGACAGCGAAGACAAATACTCCTCCAATGGCTGCAACATCGTAGGCGTTGAGGATGGGGACCCTTACGGTGCTGCAGAGGCACTGGGACTGCCCCCGCGGTAGCCGGCAAGGGGATTCGGCAATGCCGCCACCAAGAACAGCTGGCGGCTTTACGGAGCAGCGTGCCGCCAAATATCGCCCCGCAAGCACCGCGGCCTCCAAAGCCCCCGCCTCCTTCTGGTTACAAGCACATCTGGCGTAACAAATAGATCGGCAGCAATTCCCTGTTCCGAGCGCCAGCCTCCCTGTTATTGGCGCCCAGGTTCCCTGTTCTCATCGTGTTGTTGCGGACCAACAAAGTCGGAGAACGGCGGCGATGCGCGGACTTTTCACGCCTCGCCCGGCAACGCCGGCTACATATTCCCTGTTGTTTCCCTGTTAGCAGGGAATTTGATCGGAGACCGATTCACGGTCGACTGGGCCCACTACCAACCGTCCGACGCCGGTGACGAGCCAATGCCTACAGCGCCTTCGCGGCATCGCGCTTGATCTTTTTGGCCAGCGACCATTTATGGACTTCGGTTGGCCCGTCGTAGATGCGAAAGGCCCTGACCTCCCTAAAAACCTGCTCGACGATCGTGTCGGTGGAAACTCCGGTGCCGCCCATCACCTGAACGCAACGATCGGCCACGCGATACAGCGCTTCCGACACGGCCACCTTGGCCATCGAACTCTCGGCCGTTCCGAGCACGCCCGTGTCGAGAACGTCGGCGCACCAATCGATCATCAGTTCGGCCTGCTTGAGGTCGATCAGATTGTCGGCCAGCATGAAGCCCACGCCTTCATGATCGATCAAAGGCTTTCCGAAGGCATGACGCTTGACCGCATAGGCCGTGGCGATTTCGTTTGCCCGTTTAGTGGCACCGAACCAGCGCATGCAATGCGACAGGCGGGCCGGGCTGAGGCGTACCTGGGCGTAATTGAAGCCTTCACCGTTCGCGCCGAGCATCTGGTCGGCCGGCACCCGGAGGTTGTCGATCGTCACCATGGAGTGGCCGCCCGGCATCGAACTGTCGATGGTGTCGATGACGCGGTCGATGCGGATCGCCGGATCGGGAAGATCGACCACGAACATGCAGGCGCCCGCGGTGGATTTCGCCATGACGATGCCGACCTTCGCGCCCTTCGCGCCAGTGATGAAGGTCTTGCGGCCGTTGACCACCCAGTGATTGCCGTCCTGCACCGCCGTGGTCTGCATCATCGACGGGTCGGAGCCGGCGCCACCCTCTCCGGCCGGTTCGGTCATGAAGAATGCGGAACGCGCGCGCCCTTCGACCATGGGCTTCAGGAAGCGCTCCTTCATCTCCGGGCTGCCGACCTTGCCCAGCAGGTACATGTTGCCCTCGTCGGGTGCCATCGTGTTCACCGCCACGGGACCCAACGGCGACAGTCCGGACGCCTTCAGGACAGTCGCGGTCTCGCGCTGGCTGAGATGGCTGCCATCCGCAAGGATGTGCGGTGTCAGCACGCCCGCCGCGCGCGCCTTGTCCCGCAGTTCGGCGACCAGCTCATCGGTCGGACCGTGGGCGCCGCAACGAGGATCCTTCTCGCAGGGCACCACGACGTCGCGCACGAATGCCTCCACGCGCGCGGCGATCTCAGCGGCCTTCGCCGCGCCCACTCCACTCATGCGATCACCCGGCTCAGGCCGACTTGGCCTTGAGTTCCGCCATTTCCCTTTTTACGCCCGCGATCATGCAGGAGACGTCGGACGTCACCATCACCATGTCGAAGCCGCGCTTCACCGCGCCGCCGGCGAATGCGCCGCTGGCGCAATGCATGACACACTTGATCCCCGCCTTGTGCGCCGCTGCCAGGATCTTGTCGCAAGTGGCCATGTGCAACGGGTCCGGATTGTCGGCCCGCGGCGGCATGCCGAGGGCAAACGACAGATCGGCCGGACCGATATAGACGGCGTCGAGGCCTTTGGTGGCACAGATCGCGTCGAGGTTGGCGATGCCTTCCTTGGTCTCGATCATCGCCATGACGATGATCTCGTCATTGGCGTTGGCCACGTAATCGGCACCGCCATACTGCGCGGCGCGGATCGGGCCGTTGGAGCGGAAGCCGACGGGCGGGAAGCGGCAAGCGGCCACTGCGGCCGCGGCTTCCTTGGCGTTGTTGATCAGCGGCACGATGATGCCGTAGGCGCCGAGATCGAGCGCACGCATGATGTCGTTGGGATTGTTCCAGTTGACCCGAACGAACGGCACCACGTCGGTCTGCGAGATCGCCTGCAGCATCGGCAGGACGTTGCTCATCTCGTTGGTGCCATGCTGCAGGTCGACGGTGAGAGCGTCGAAGCCGCCCTGGCGCGCCATAACCTCGGCGGTGAAGCTGTGTCCCACCGACAGCCAGCCCATAGTCGCACACTTCTTGGCGGCCCAAATTTCCTTGATCTTGTTCTTCCGCATGGTCGGATCCTCCCCTAGTCATCAATCTCACGAACGGCCGGATTGGGCACGATCGAGCGATCTATTTCAACTCACAAGGCCCAGGCCGCTATTGCTTGGCGATTTCAGTTGGCGATTTCAGGCAGATCGAACTCCCGCCAGCCGGGGACTTCGGCCACCTCCGGGAATTCGACGCCGAACGGCTGGGTGGCATCGATGCCCACCGAGGAGGAGTAGCCGCCGTCGGTGTAGGGATCGAGCGGCGCAGTCGCCGTGCGATCGACGACGAACACGTCCTCGCTCGGCTTGACCCGGAACGACTGCGCCCACTCGACCTCGGCGGAGTTGCGGATATCGACATCGGGATCGACCGCGATGACCCACTTGGGATGGAGGTTGCCGGCCATGGCGGCGAGGATCGCATGGCGCGCCTCGCCCTCGTAGCGCGGCTTCATGGCGATCACGAGGTAGACCTGGACGCCGCCCGAGCTGTTGATCGAGACGTCGCTGATCGTCGGGAACTGGGCCTGGAGCTGGCGCAGGATCGAGGTCTCGAACGGGATCTGCTTCAGGACATGGTTCTCGGTGATCGGCTTACCGGTCAGCAGGCCCTGGAAGATCGCGCCCTTGCGGTGGGTGATCGTGGTGATCTGGGCGACCGACTTCAGCGAGGCAGGCGTGTAGTAGCCGGTGTATTCGCCGAGCGGGCCTTCGATCTTCTGGTCGTTGGTATCGACGGTGAATTCGATCACGATCTCGGCGTGTGCCGGCACCTTCATGTCGTTGCTGACGGCCTTGGCAAGCTCGACGGGCGAACCCCGCAGGCCACCCGCCACGAACCAGTCGTTGGTGGAATCACTCGACTGCACCTGGCAGGAATACATCGTCAACGGATCGACGCCGATCACCAGGGCGCCGCGGAGTTGCTTCCCCATTTGGGTGGCATGGGCAATGTTCTTGCCGAAGCGGTGGTTGGAGGCGGAGAAGACGCCGAGCTCCTTCGGCCCGTGGACCTGCATTCGATAGTTGCCGATGTCCGGAATGCCGGTCTCGAGATTTTCGGACACGACGATGCCCGCGGTAATGTAGGGCCCGCCGTCCTTCGGACTGTAGATCGGCACCGGCAGCTTGGTGACGTCGATCGCATCTCCCGTCAGCACGACCTCCTGGCAGGGCGGCTTGCCCTTGAAGTCCACGGGCGCGATCGGATTGTTGATGCCCTTGAGGACCTTCTCGTGGATCGTCTTCTCGGACGCCTCGAAGGCCATCAGCGCCAGCCTGCGGTTGCCGTAGACGCCCGCCACCAGCGGAAACTCCGTGCCAGTCTGCTTGAACATCAGGGCGGGGCCCTGTACCGAACTCGCCTTGGCGAGGGCCTTTGCAACATCGTATTTGAGGGCGACCGGCCGATCGATGTCGACAAGTTCGCCCGCATTCTTCAAGGCCGTCAGGAAGGCGCGCAGATCTTGATAGGGCATGTTCAATCCGTCCTTGCTTCTCGCGAGTACAAAGCGTGATGCGCCGCTTGTTTGCAGATATCCATCGCCATGACATCGAGGCCGCCATAAGGGTGGCCGTCGCGGTCGGCCTGCCGTTGCTGGCGCTCGATGCCATCTGCCGTCTCGATCTCGCCGTCTATGCCGCGTTCGGCGGGCTGGCGATGCTCTACGGCCATGGCGAGCCCGCGAAGCGGCGCGTGGAGAGCCAGATCGTGGCCGGGGTCGGCCTGGCCGTCACGATTGCTGTGGCCATGGCCTATTCGGCCGCGCAGGCGCCGGTCTGGCTGCTGGGTGTGCTGCTCGCCGCCACCGTGATTGCCGCGGCCACGGTGGGCGCTGCCATGCGATGGGTGCCGCGCGGCGAGATGTTCTTCGTGCTGGTGCTCCTGATCATCGCCGACATTCCCACGAGTTGGGACCGCCTGCCGCTCGGCATCGCCGTCGGCGCGGGCGGGGCAGCGTTCTCCGTGCTGCTCGCCCTGCTCAACCGCATCGGCGCGCCTGAAGGCGAACCCCAACCGGACGGATGGCGCCGCCGTATGACGGCGGGCTATGCCGCTCTCGACCGCGGTCAGCATCTGGTGCTGGTTGTCGCCGCCACGCTCGGCGTTCTGACGGCGTGGTTGCTCGCACTTGCCCTCGGCGTCGGCAATCCCTTCTGGGCCGCCGTCACCGTCGCCGCGCTGATGCCGGCGCTGGCCGCCGCCGACGTCTGGCACCGCACGCTTCACCTCATGCTGGGCACCCTGGGCGGCGTGGGTGTGGCCACCTTCCTGTTTTCCTTCAATCCCGGCCATCTCGCGCTGATCGCGATCATCATCGTCTGCCAGGCGACCGCGGAGATTGCGGTGTCGCGCAACTATGGCGTCGCCCTGCTGTTCTTCTCGCCGCTCGCCATCGCCATGAGCAACTTGAGCCGCGGCGCGCCCTGGCAGCCGCTGCTGATCGACCGGTTGGCCGAGGCCGCCATCGGCACGGCGGTCGCCTTCGTCGTGATCCTGGCCGGACGCCGGATCCTCGCGAAGATCGCTTAGGTCCCCGCCACGACGCATCGCCGTCTAGTCGGTCGTGGTTTTGATGTGCCGCGGGTCGGAGTGGTTCAGCCCCTGCGGCTTGGCTTCCCAGGCGAAGGGCTTGTCCGAGATCGTGTAGCGATACCATGGCGGATCGTTCGCTCGGCCGAGCTTGTGCCGCAGGTTGCCGAAGGCCCGGTAGAGAACGGGGTATGACTGGCCGTGATAGTTCTTGAGGATGTCGTACCAGGCGCGCGGCTGGGCGGCGATGAAAGCTTCCATGTCCTTCGTCAGCGCCTCCTCCGTCATCGCCTTCACGTTCGCGGGCGGATCGCCCAGATCGGTAACGGTGCTGCGCACGAATTCGTTGGGGTTCCAATCCGGCCCGATCGGGATGGTGCAGTCCATGCCGATCTTGGAGGAGATGCCGGGCACCGCGCTCGTGGGATCGACGGTCATGGTGTTGAGCCCGTCGAGCCGCACCGTGTCGCGGTCGGGCATGTAGCGATAGGCCATGGCGGCCAGAACGGCCTGGTCGTCCCAGATGTCGACATCAGTGTCGAAGACCATGGCGACCTTGGGCAACCCCTGCTTGGAGCAGGTGAGCATGACGCCCAGCGCCTGCTTGGAATCGCCGCCGCCCAGCGGATGGATCTTGGCATAGGCGATGTTGGACAGGCCGCCCGCCGGGCAGCGCACCTCGCGCACATCGATGCCAGCCTGCTTCAGCCCGTTGAACAGGTCGGCCTCGATCGCCGGCAACTGCAGCATGTTGTCGGTGTACCAGGGATGCAGGCCGCCGATCGTGCAATGCTGGAAGATGCCGCCCTTACGGTACGTCATCGCCTTCACCCTGAGGCGGTAGTTGTGCTTGATGCCGCCGCCGTACATGCCGGTGAACTCGCCGTACGGGCCCTCGTCGAAGATGAGGCCCTCCAGCGCCATCAGCTCGCACTCGAGAACGATCTCGGCATTGGCGGGCACCATTACGTCGATGGTCTCGCATTTGATCATCTTGGCCGGCGCGCCATAGAAGGCGCCCAGCACCTCGAAGTCGTCCGTGTCCGTCGTGACGCCGACCAGGGCCGAGATCTTGTCGATGGTCGGCCCGCCGATGACGATCGCGACCTCCAGATTCTTTCCCTTGGCCGCCGCCGCCATCGCATGCAGGCGCTGGCGATGCGAGGTGCAGGTCATGTCGACCGACTTCTCGTTCTTCGACCGAAACATCGAACGGTAGATGCCCCAGTCGTAGACGCCGGTATCGGGGTGCTTGCTGATGAAGAGATTGTCGTTGGTATAGGCGTGGCCGTCGCGGTCGTGGTGCAGGAACAGCGGCAGGCGCGTCAGGTCGACGTCATCGCCCTTCAGGATCACTTCCTTGCACGGCGCCGTCGTCACCGTCTCCCACTTCACACGGCCCTTCGAGCGATTGACCATCTCGAGGCCGGTCCGCGTCCTGTCGCAGCCCATCGCCCAGGCGAACATCTCCTGATTGGAATAGGCGTTGGCCAGCACCGAGAACTCGGTGTCCTTGATCTTCTCGACTAGGACGGCCTTGGTCGGGTTGGCTTCCATGAGACTGGGGATCTGGTCGACGCGTACCTCGTCCTTGATGCGCACGAGAAAGCCCGCCTTGTCCATGGCGGCGACGAAATCCGGAAGCGACTGCTGCATGTTCTGCACCCTCTGATGGTCGGAAACGTCAGGAGTAGGCGGGCGCGACCTTCCCCTTTTCCACGTAGCCCTTGAGGTGATGCATCATCATGCCCCACAGGCTGTTGCACTTGGCGAAGTTGCCTTCCTGGTGCGGCCAGCCGGCGTGGTCGAACGTGAGATGCACACGGCCTTGCTGAGTCTTGCCGAGGTCGAAAGTGACTGTCGTGCCGGCGGAGTCGCCCGGACCCTGGACGCACTTCCACGCGACCTTGTGGTCGTCGGCCGCGGTGACCTCCCAGACGAAGGTGGGACCACCGGGATACTTCAGCGACCACTTGCCACCGACACCGCCTGCGCCCGACACTTCGGCCATTGTCCAGTTTTTCAGCCCATCGAGGGTCGTGAGCGCGCTGTGGACCTTGGCATGATCGGCCGAGATGTTGACGGCATGACGTAGAGAATGACTGGGCACGGACACGCCTCCCTCGAATTGTTCCCGCTTGCCTGCTGTTACGACAGCAAGCCTGCATCGGGTCTGCAAATGACCATAGACGTGCAGTCCGGAAACAAAAAGGGCTTAGCGCTTGTTCTTGGCGCGCTCGATCGCCTCCGAAATGAGCCGCCGCGCCTCCTCGACATCGCCCCAGCCCTGCAGCTTCACCCACTTGCCGGGCTCGAGATCCTTGTAATGGACGAAGAAGTGCTCGATCTGCTGGCGGGTGATCTCGGGCAGGTCGGTGATGGTCTTCACGTGGACGTAGCGCTGCGTCACCTTCGAGGACGGCACGGCAATGATCTTCTCGTCGCCGCCGCCATCATCCTCCATGCGCAGCACGCCGATCGGACGCACATTGATGACCGCGCCCGCGATGATCGGGCGCGTGTTGGCGACCAGCACGTCGATCGGGTCGCCGTCGTCGCTCAGCGTATGCGGCACGAAGCCGTAATTCCCGGGGTAGCGCATCGGCGTGTAGAGGAAGCGGTCGACGACCAGCGTGCCGGCCGCCTTGTCCATCTCGTACTTGATCGGCTCACCACCGATCGGCACTTCGATGATGGTGTTCACGTCTTCAGGCGGCCGGTGGCCGATGGCGATGGCGTCGAGGTTCATGGCGCGATCCTGACGGATAGGCGACAAAATCACAAAAAGAAACCGGCGGCCCCTCGCGGAGCCGCCGGCCATTGTTGCGTGATGCGTGGACTTACTTGGTAATGTCCACGTCCTTGGTTTCCTTGAGGAAGAATATGCCGATGACCAGCGTCATGCAGGCGATGCCGATCGGGTACCAGAGGCCGTAGTAGATGTCGCCCGACCAGGCCACCAGCGCGGTAGCGAGCAGAGGCAGCATGCCGCCGAACCAGCCGTTGCCGATGTGATACGGCAGCGACATCGAGGTGTAGCGGATGTTGGTCGGGAACATCTCGACCAGGAAGGCCGCGATCGGTCCATACACCATGGTCACATAGACGAGCATGATCACCAGGATCAGCTCGGCCATGAACCAGTTCACCTTGGCCTTGTCGGCCGTCGCCGAATAGCCGGCCGCCTTGAGGGCAGCGGCGAGCTTGGGCAGGCCTTCCTTGGCGTCGAAGCCCGTGAGCTTGGTGCCACCGATGTCGACGACGACCGTGGCCGAGCCCGGGGGTGCTGCCACCGAGGTGAACGACAGGCCCGACTTGGTCAGCGCATCCTTGGCCCTGTCACATTCCGTGAATTTCGACCACGGACCCACGAAGATGTGGAAGTTGCACTGCGTCGGGTCGGCCGTGACCGTGATCTTGGTCTTGGCCTGGAACGCCTCGAGGTCGGGGTTGACGTAATGCGTGAGCATGCCGAACAGCCAGAAGTAGCTCACCGCTGCGATCGCGCAGCCCGCCATGATGATCTTCAGACGGCCGATCTTGTCGCTCAGCCAGCCGAAGAAGATGAACAGCGGCGTGCCGATGAGCAGCGAGATTCCGACCAGCGTGTAGGCCGACAGGAAGTCGAGCTTGAGCGTGATGGTGAGGAAGAACAGGGCGTAGAACTGCCCCGTGTACCAGACCACGCCCTGGCCCGCCGTCGCACCCAACAGGGCCAGCAGCACCAGCCGGTTGTTGGGAAAGCGCAGGAAGCTGTCGGTCAAGGGCGACTTCGAGGCCTTGCCCTCCGACTTCATCTGGGTGAACAGCGGCGACTCGTTCAGCTTGAGCCGGATGTAGACCGAGAACACCAGCAGGATCAGCGAGAGCAGGAACGGAATGCGCCAGCCCCACTCGGCGAATGCCTTGGCATCCAGCTGCGTGCGGCAGATCGCGATGACCGCGAGCGACATGAAGAAGCCCAGGGTCGCCGTGGTCTGGATCCAGGCCGTCGCATAGCCGCGACGACCGCGAGGCGCATGCTCGGCCACGTAGGTGGCGGCACCGCCGTACTCGCCGCCCAGGGCCAGGCCCTGGACCAGGCGCAGCGAGACCATGAGCACCGGCGCCAGCCAGCCGACCGCCGAGAAGGTCGGCAGCAGGCCGACGGCGAAGGTCGAGGCGCCCATGAACAGGATGGTGACCAGGAAGGTGTATTTGCGGCCGACCATGTCGCCCAGGCGGCCGAACACCAGCGCGCCGAAGGGACGGACGAGGAAGCCCGCCGCGTAGGCCGCGAAGGCCGACAGGAGCGCTGCCGTTTCGTTGCCCGGCGGGAAGAACAGCGCCGCGAAGAACGGCGCCAGCGTGGCGTAGAGGTAGAAATCGTACCACTCGAACACAGTGCCGAGCGACGAGGCAAAGATAACTTTGCGTTCTTCTTCTTTCGAGACGACCTGACCGGCGCCCAGGGCTGGACTGGCTACACTCATTGCGATTATTCCCCCTTGAAATGCGTTTGCGACACGCTTCGTGCTATTAGTTACTCAACGTTTAGGCCGAGATTCATCACGCGCGCAATTCGACCAACGTCCAAGGGATTGATTTGTGCAGCGCGAAGAATTTCTTCGGCATTGCAGCATCCGGCATCGGCCTTGACCCTATGACGGGCGTGTCGGCACTTTGATCGAACCAGAGCCCAAGAAGGCCATGTCCGGGGAAACGCTTACCTTCCTGATCGCAGATGACCATCCGATGGTGCGGGACGCGCTTGCCTCGGCGCTGGGCCAGGCCTTCGCAGGGGCCACGGTCGTCATGGCCGGCACGCTTCCCCAGGCGCAACGTGCTCTCGAACACCAACCCGAAACCGACGCCCTTCTGCTCGATCTCGACATGCCGGGCATGGATGGCCTAACAGGCCTCGCCCTGTTGCGCTCGGGCCATCCGACGGTCCCGATCATCGTCGTGTCGGCGGCGCGAGAGGCGGCCGTGATACGGCGCGCCTACGAATTCGGCGCGTCGGCCTATATCGACAAGTCAGCCTCGCTCGAGGAGATCGCCCGGATCGTCCGCGCCGTGCTCGGCGGCGAGATCTTCGCGCCGCCCGAAGCCGGCCCAGTCGATTCGTTCGCGCAACGGGCAGCGCAGCTCACGCCTCAGCAGTGGCGCGTGCTCGCCCTCATGGTCCAGGGCGACCAGAACAAGCAGATCGCCCACAAGCTCAGCGTCGGCGAAGCGACCGTGAAGGCGCATGTGACGGTGATCCTGCGCAAGCTCGGCGTTCGCTCGCGCACCCAGGCCGTCATCGAGGCACGAAGCCTCGCCATTCCCGCCGCCGAGCCGGTCAGGCTGTAAGCCGGCCCACGCCCGAGGTGCGCATCCGCAGGAGCGCGCGCAGCGACGCCGGCTTCACCGGCTTGTGCAGCAACTCGACGTTTCGTGTCCGCGCCCTCAGACGCAGCGTCGGATCGCGATCGGCGGTGATGAGGGCCGCCGGCACGTCACGGCCCCAGGCACGGCGGAGCGCGTCGACGACTTCCAGCCCGTCCGGCCCTTCGTCGAGATGCAGGTCGGCCAGCACCAGATCGGGCAGCCGGCCGGCCCGCGCCACCTGCTCCAGCGCCTCGGCGTGGGTCGCCGCGACCGCGATGCGGCAGCCCCAGCCTCCGAGCAGGGTCGCCATCGCCTCGCGCACGCGGGCCTCGTTGTCGATGCAAAGCACGAAACTCTCGGCCACGATCGAGAGCATGGGCTGCGGCACCGGGGGCGCGATGGGCGCCGCCACCACGGCGGGCACGCGCGGTACGATCACCGAGAAGGTCGAGCCGCGGCCCGGCGCCGAGGCGAGGCCGACCGGCAGGTCGAGCATGCGCGCGATGCGGTCGACGATGGCGAGGCCGAGCCCGAGGCCCCGCTCCTCGCGTGGCGCCTCGTCCTCAGGCTGCAGCCGCACGAATTCGTCGAAGATGATGACCTGCTTGTCGGCGGCGATGCCGGGCCCATTGTCCTTGACCTCGATGCGCAGCGCCTCGCCGCCACCTTCGCCCGCAACCCGACGACAGCCGAGAAGCACGCGGCCCGGCCTGCCTTCCGCACGGCCATAGCGCAGCGCATTCGACAGCAGGTTCTGCAGGATGCGGCGCAGGAAGGCCGGATCGGTAGAGACGAAGGCCCGCGTCGGCACGACGACCAGCTCAATGCCGCGGCGCGCGGCAAGCGGCGCGAAGGCGGTGCCCAGCGATTCGAACATCGGCTGCAGGGCGAACGGCCGCTTCTCGGGCTTGAAGGCGCCGGCATCGAGCTTCGAGATGTCGAGCAACGCGTCGAGCAGCGATTCCACGGCGCCGAGGCTGGTATCGATCTTGCCGCCGAGATCGTTGCCGGGATCGCGGTCGATCATGGCGGCCGTGAAAAGGCGGGCGGCATGAAGCGGCTGCAGCAGGTCGTGGCTGGCGGCGGCAATGAATCGCGTCTTGCCGAGGTTGGCGGCCTCGGCCTCGGCGCGACTGGCTTCGAGTTCCGCCGTGCGCTCGATCACGCGCTGCTCCAGCGTCTCCGTCGATTGCCGCAGCTGGCTGTCGCTCTCGCGCAGGGCCTCGGCGGTGCGCACGCGCGTCGTCACGTCGTTGCAGGTCGCGACGAAGCCGTCGCCGGGCAGCGGATCCAGACGGAGTTCGATGACGCGGCCCTCGCGGGTGGCGATTTCGTGCGTCTGCGGTGCCTCGGGCCGGCGCAGCAGGGCAACGACGTCGGGCGTGGCGCCGAACTGCTGCGGCGCGGCACCGACGGCGACCGCGGCGTCGTCGAGCGACAGCAGGGTCGTGAAACGGTCGTTGAAGATTTCGAGGCGGCCCTCGCGATCGAAGGCGGCGATGCCCATGCCGACGTGATCGAGCGTGTTGCGCAGGATCTCGTAGTTGTAGCGGATTGCCTCCGACGCCTCGTCGATCAGGGCACGCGCGCTGCGCGGCAGCAGCCGGCCGCGGCGCCCGACGGCAGCGATGATGATGCGCGCCGATGCCGAACCCAGCGTTCCCGACAACACACGCTCGGCCCGCGCCAGCGCAACCTCGATCGACAGCCGCTCGCCGGAGAGCGCCCGCAACGCCCGCTCGGAGCCAACGAAACGCGTCAGCAGCTCGCGCAGCTCCTCGATGCGCGCGGTATCGGCCGGCGCCTGTGGCTCCGGCTGTTCCGGTTCCGCGCCCAGCACGAAGGCGCCGGCTTGTTCGAGGTCGCGGCCGATCGGCCGCGCCAGCAGCGACACGCCGACCAGCAGCAAGGCGTTGACGACAATGCACACCACGAACCCCTGCCCCACCGCATCGAGTTCGGACAGGGGCGACGGCAGGTAGGCGCCGAGGGGTGGCGCATGGCCGACACCCACGGTCTGCCGGAGCGTCGGCAGCAGGAGCGCGTAGAGCCAAACGACGAAGCCGCCGACCAGGCCCGCCACGACGCCGTAGCGATGGGCGCCGCGCCAGTACAGGCCGAGCACGACACCGGGCGCCAGGTTGGCCACGGCACAGAACGAGATCAGGCCGATCGAGGCGAGCGGCAAGTAGCCCGAGATGATGCGCTCGTAGGCGTAGCCCGCCATGAGAATGAGCACGACGGCGGCGCGGCGCACGAACACCACCAGCGGCCCCATTTCTCGCGCAGCGCCTGCCTGCCGCCTCAGCAGATAGGGCATGACCAGCTCGTTGCCGATCATGCCCGACAGCGCCATGCAGGCCACGATCACCATCGACGTTGCCGCCGACAGGCCACCGATGAAGACGAACGCCGACAGCCAGCTCTCACCGTTGGCGAGCGGCAACTGCAGCACGTAGAGATCGGGACTGATCTCAGGACCGAGCAGCAGCAGGCCCGCGGCCGCGATCGGCATGACGAAGAGGTTGATCAGCACGAGATAGACCGGAAACAGCCAGCGCGCCGTCTTGAGACTCGCCGGATGACCGTGCTCGACCACGGCGACATGGAACTGGCGCGGCAGGCAGAGGAACGCCATCGCCGACAGGAGCGACATCACGATCCAGTTGAGCGACGAGCCCTCGCGGGTGACGCGCTCGGCGATGGCCGGCGCCGCGCCGAGCCGCGCCATCAGGTCGGTCGGCCCGTCGAACAGCACGAACAGCACGAATGGCCCCACCGTCAGCAGGGCCAAAAGTTTGACCACCGATTCGAAGGCAATCGCCAGCATCATGCCGCGGTGCTGCTCCGAGGCGGAGACGTTGCGCACGCCGAACAGGATGGTGAACACGGCCATGAGAGCGGCCACGATCAGCGAAGTATCCGTGTGCACGACGCCGCCCGACACCCCGGGGATCGGCTCGGCGATGGTTCGGAACGAAGACGACACCGCCTGGAGCTGCAGTGCGATGTAGGGCAGCACGCCCACGGTGGCGAACAGCGTGGCAGTGACGCCGACGGCGCGGCTCTTGCCGTAGCGCGAGGCCAGGAAATCGGCGATCGAGGTGACGTTGTGCTGCTTGGCCACACGCACCATTTTGCGCAGCATCGGGTAGCCCAGGATCACCACGATGACCGGGCCGGTATAGATGAAGAGGAAGTCGATGCCGCTGGTGGCGGCGCGACCGACCGCCCCATAGAAGGTCCACGAGGTGCAGTAGATGGCCAGCGACAGGCCATAGACCGCCGGCGCCACCGAACTGGCCGACCAGTCGCGGGCATAGCGGTCGCCGAAATAGGCCACGGCGAAGAGCAGGCCGAGGTAGCCCAGCGACAGGGCGAGGACGGTTGGTTCCGCCAGCATGCGTGCGCGTTTCTCCCCATGTGCGCTTCTTGGGCGTCATTGAACCCGTTCGACGGGGTCGCTACAAGCTCGCCATGGCTTCCTACCAGTACATCTACGTAATGAAGGGTCTGAACAAGACCTTCCCCGGCGGCAAGCAGGTCCTGAAGGACATCTGGCTGTCCTTCCTGCCCGGCGCCAAGATCGGCGTCCTGGGCCTCAACGGTTCGGGCAAGTCGACCCTGCTGAAAATCATGGCGGGGCAGGACGACAGCTTCACCGGCGAGGCCTGGGCCGCCGAGGGCGTCAAAGTTGGCTTCCTCGAACAGGAGCCCAAGCTCGACGAGGCCAAGGACGTGCTGGGCAATGTCATGGACGGCGCCGGCGAGATGGCCCGGATGCTGGCCCGCTTCGAGGAGGTCTCCAACGCCTTCTCCGACCCCGATGCCGACATGGACAGGCTGATCGCCGAGCAGGGCGAGCTGCAGGAGAAGATCGACGCCGGCAACGGCTGGGACCTCGGCCGCACCGTCGAGATCGCCATGGACGCGCTGCGCTGCCCGCCGGGCGACGCCAAGGTCGACGTGCTGTCGGGCGGCGAGAAGCGCCGGGTGGCGCTCTGCCGTCTGCTGCTCTCCAAGCCCGACATCCTGCTGCTCGACGAGCCCACCAACCATCTCGATGCCGAGTCGGTGGCCTGGCTGGAGCGCCACCTGGCCGAATTCCCCGGCACCGTCGTGGCCGTCACCCACGATCGCTACTTCCTCGACAATGTCGCGGGCTGGATCCTCGAACTCGACCGCGGCGCCGGCATCCCGTGGGAGGGCAACTACTCCTCGTGGCTGAAGCAGAAGGACAAGCGGCTCGAACTCGAAGAGAAGACCGTCGATGCCCGCCGCCGCACCATGCAGCGCGAACTCGAATGGATGGGCCAGAGCGCGCAGGCGCGGCGTACCAAGAGCAAGGCGCGCATCGCGGCCTACGAGCAGATGGTCGAGGAGGACAAGCAGGAGACGCTCGACAAGGCGCAGATCGTCATCCCCGCCGGGCCGCGGCTGGGCGACCACGTCATCACCGCCGACAAGATCTCCAAGGGTTTCGGCGACCGCCTGCTGATCGACAACCTCTCCTTCAACCTGCCGCCGGGCGGCATCGTCGGCGTCATCGGCCCCAACGGCGCGGGCAAGACCACGCTGTTCAAGATGATCACCGGCAACGACAAGCCCGAGTCGGGCACTTTCTCGGTCGGCCCGACGGTGAAGCTGGGCTACGTCGACCAGAGCCGCGAGACGCTCGATCCCAACAAGACGGTGTGGGAGGAGCTCTCGGGCGGCCTCGACATCATCAAGCTCGGCAACCGCGAGATCTCAAGCCGCGCCTACTGCGGCTCGTTCAACTTCAAGGGCGGCGACCAGCAGAAGAAGGTGGGCCAGCTCTCGGGCGGCGAACGCAACCGCGTCAACCTCGCCAAGATGCTGAAATCAGGCGCCAATGTCCTGCTGCTCGACGAGCCCACGAACGACCTCGACGTCGACACACTGCGCGCGCTCGAGGAGGCGCTGGTCGAATATGCCGGCTGCGCCGTGGTCGTGAGCCACGATCGCTGGTTCCTCGACCGCATCGCCACCCACATGCTGGCCTTCGAGGGCGACAGCCACGTCGAATGGTTCGAGGGCAACTACCAGGACTACGAGGCCGACAAGCACCGGCGCCTCGGCACCGATGCCGACCAGCCGCACCGCATCAAGTACAAGCCACTCGTGCGGACCTGAGGGGCGGCCGGGGCGCGGCATGGACCCGATGCACTATATGACGTGGGGGCCCGACTGGGCCTGGGGCATTCCGCTGATCGCGCTCAACGTGGTCATCCACGTCTTCTTCCTCGCCACCTTCACCGCCCGGACCGAGCGGCTGCTCAGCCGCTTCACCGACCATCGCCACTTCGTCCTCACATTCGCCTTGGTGATGGGCGTCGCCGTGATCTTCGTCACCTTCCTGCATGTCATCGAGGGCGCCATCTGGGCGACCGCCTACCGCTACATCGGCGCCATCGCCGACAACAAATCGGCGATGCTCTATTCGCTGAGCGCGCTCACCACGTACGGCCACGCCAACATCTTCCTCGACACCAAGTGGCAGATGATGGGCGCGCTGGAGGCGCTGAACGGCATGCTGCTGTTCGGCCTCACCACCGCCTTCCTGTTCGCCATGATCCAGCGCGTCTGGCCGGCGGCCAACCGATAGGCGGTACAAATAGCCGGCCCTCGTTTCTAGCTGCCCGGCGCGCTATGCTCGGCCCATGGTCGCCAAGCCGCCGAACGCCGCACAGTTCATTTCCGATCTCTTGAACGCCGTCCGCGACCTCACGGGACATCGGCCGCCGCCCACCTGGACGCACATCGACAAGGTTCAGCGCAAGCTGGGCATCGCCAGTGCCGATGCCGTCGAGGCCGCGGTCCGCCTGTCCGTCGCCAAGGGCTGGCTGCGGACCGACGGCGATCCGGCCTCGTCGGTCACGCTCACCGTCGACGGCGTAAAATTGATCGAGCCCAAGCAGGGCGGACGGGCCGGCGCCTAGGACAGCTTGGCCCAGTAGGCGGTCGCGCGCTCGACGTAGTAGTCGACCTTCATGATGAAATCGTCCCGGACCCGGGCGCTCAGCAGCAGGTAGAGCTTGCCGTTGCTGATGTCCCAGTAGTTGCCGACACCAGGGACGAGCTTTCCACCCGCCAGACAAAAGGGGCAGTAGCCGTTGAAGGCCGGGGCATACTTCGCGGGACTGGCCGCGAAGGCATCCCGATTGGCCTGGCTGGCGAAAACCCAGGTCACGCCGTTCCAGTCGAACGAGAACGATTGCTCGCCCTTCGCCGCCTTCTTGGTGGTCCAATACGCGGCAGGATCATACCCACCCAACGCCAGTCCACCCTGGGTGAAGACGCCTGGCGCCGCGCTGGCCCGGCCGCTCCAGCCGCCAGCCACAGCCGTGCCGAGTGCGGCCAGCGTCAGATTGCGACGAGTTTGCATGGATGGTCTCCCCTCTCGCGCCAGGCAGGACGCCCAGCCTTTGTACAACTCATACGCAACGCAACTCACGGCAGGTCGAAAAAGCTAACAAGTTCCGACTGCAGAGACAATCGGGCGGGGCACGTTGACTCCCTGTCTTGTTGGCAGGTAGCATTATTTTTATGGCATACAACTAAAAAGTGACTGGGAGACCGACATGAGGCGGCGATCATTCATGGCGCTCACCGGGGCGCTCACGGGAACCTGCGCCCTCTGTGGGTGCTCCGGTGCAGTGCATCGCCTGCCCCAGATCAATGACGGCAATCTCAGTATGGCGCAGACAGAGGTGCAAGGCGCCGGCGGACCGCCGCAGCGTCGGGCGGTCAGCGATGAGGAAGTCGACGAGACCTTGAGGTCCGCGCTGCGCCGCATTCGCCCGCCGGCCACTCAAGTCTGCAGGGAGATGAACGTGGGCGTCTGCGACTGGAACTTCCGCGTCCTGAAGGACCGGTCCCTGAATGCCAGCGCCGGGCCGAACGGCGTGATCATGGTCAACCGCGGCATCGTCGAGTACGCAGCAAACGAGGAGGAGGTTTGCCTGGTCATCGCGCACGAGATTGGCCATCAGGCAGCGAATCACGTGGCGACCGGCCAGCGCAACCAGGCGACCGGCGCCTTGATCGGCGCCATTCTTCTCGGCGCTGCCGGGGCAGCCGCCTCCTACTACGGCAAGTACAACAGCCCCGATGTCACGCGATCCGCCATGCAAACCGGCGCCGACGTCGGCGGCGCGATCGGCCGGATTTCCTTTTCCAAGGAGCAGGAGCGCGAGGCCGACTATCTGGCCGCCGTCATGCTGTATCGCTCCAACGTCGATCTCGACAAGGCGCGAGGCTTCCTGGTCACCATGGCCAGGGCGTCGGGCCGCAAGGAAACGGGCATGCTGGACACGCACCCCGCAGGCCCCGAACGCCTTGCCGGTTGGGATCGCGCCGTCGCGGAGATCCGCGCCTCGAATGGGCAGCTGCCGCAACGGGCCTAGAGCCGCGTGGTCAAGGACGGCTCGTGGGGCAAAGCGCTGATGATCTGATCGTCGAAGATCCCAACAGTCATCAGCTCTCCTTCGCCCGGCCGTGAGACGGCGCCAGACGACACTGGATTGCAGGCTCCACCCTTCCTCTCCATAGTTTGCGGCCCTTTCAACCTCGGGAGACCCCATGCTTCGAGCGGTTACTGTCGCGCTATTTTGCCTGCTCGCTGCGGGCACTGCGGCCGCTCAGCAGAGTGCCAAGAAGGACAGCCGCCAGGCCCGGCCCGGCGAAAGCTGCCTGAAGTTTCACGCCGATTGCGGGCTCTGGTGTGACGCCAATCAGAGCGGCGCCAGCAACCAGACCGCCTGCAAAAGGCAATGCGACGACTATCAGTCGACATGTCTCCAGACAGGAGTCTGGAGCACGCCTGTCGCCAGAGCCGACATCCGGGGACTTCCGCCCAAGTAGCTAAAGAGCCGCCTTGCCTGGCCCAGCCACGCGAGGCCGCTTCCCCTCCGCCGCGATATCGCGATGGAGGTCGTATTCAGTCCCGCAACTTTATCTTCCGGGCGAGCGCTCACTGTCTCGTCAGACGGAGAGCATCGGGCGGGCCGGCCTCTTCCGCCAGGATCATGTTCATCATCTGCGCGAGATCCTTCCGGCGATAAGGTTTCACCAGCAAATGGTTGTTCGCGGCGAGGCTGCCCTTGCGCACCAGGGCGCCCTCGAAGTAGCCCGACTGGAACAGGATCTTGATGTCCGGCCGGATCTCTCTCGCCCTTTCGGCGACCTCGCCACCGTCCAGGCCACCGGGCATGACGACGTCGGTGAAGAGCACGTCGATATCGCCGTCGCGTGCCAAAATATCGAGGGCTTCGACGCCGCTCGCGGCCACGAGCACGTCGTAGCCGAGACCTGTCTGCTGACCGCCGCCGTACTGGCCGTCCTCCTGCTCTATCTCCGGACCGAGGCCATTACGTCGGGCCAGAAGGTGCTGGCCGGCTTTGCCGAACTCGCCAACGACCAGACCGCCGGCACCCTGCAGAACATCGAGCGGACCCTGCAGGAGGCCCAGGTGATGCTCGCCACGGCGGCCAATGGAGGACGACCGGTCGATCTGGACCTCGTCCGCCTGCAATTCCAGGAGATCATCAGGGACCGCCCCTTCCTGACGTCGATCCAGGTGGTCGACCGGCAGGGCCACTTCCTCCTCGGCCGGAGCGCCGTCGACACCGGGCGGGACGTCTCCGACCGGGACTACTTCATTCGCCAACGCGCACAACCCGGATCGGGGCTGCTGTGGGGAGAACCGATCAAGGCCCGCTCGAACGGCGAGTGGCTCGTGACGGCGACGCTGCCGCTGCGCCAGATCAACGGCGAGTTCGACGGCCTTATCGTCGGCACCGTGGGGTCGCCGCTTTCGAAGCGGCATTGCCGGCCTACGATCTGCTGCTCAGCGATGTCGTCATGCCCGGACCGCTCAGCGGCAAACTCCTGGCGGCCGAGGTTGCCCGACGTTGGCCGGCGACGAAAATCGTGTTCATGTCGGGCTTCA
>CANJHI010000099.1 GCA_947474005.1 Alphaproteobacteria bacterium
CGCTCTACACTTTGCTACAGATATTCTCGCTCACGCTTTTCGAGAAGATGCCCTTGCAACAAGCCTTTTCAGCCAATCATCCCAGCTCCGATGACGTCGCCATCGGCAACCAATTGAATCTGTTCTCTTTTTAACCGGACAGCAGTGAACATTTGTCTCAACTTGGTGTGACACTCTGGGATGTGACATTGGCGCTGCGCAGGGCCGGGCGACGGGGCCGCCGTCGTTCATGGTTCAAGCGAGCCGGACGTGGCGCACCAGCGACAGGGCGCCGGCCATGAGGGCAAAGATCACCAGCATGGCGAGGCTGCTTTCGACTGCCTCGATGAGCGGATGGCCGGCGAGGAAGACGGGCTGGCCCGAGCTGTCCGCCATCGCCTGCAGGCGCCACGACAGCATCGAGGAGGCGCTGGACACGCCGATGCAGCTGCCCAGCACGCGGAAGAGATTGATCGTGGCGCCCGCCTCGGCTGCATGGCGGGCCGGGGCGGCATCAATGGTGGCGTTGCTGTTGGGCGTGACGAAGAGACCGAGGCCCGCCCCGAACACGGCGAAGGCGATGAGGCCGGCCAGCAGGCTGCCGTAGGGCTGGAGGGCGATGATGCAGAGGGCGGCGAGGGCCGCCGCCGTGATCGCCATGCCGGCGACGCGCACGGTGGCCGATCCCCAGCGGCCCGAGAGGACGACGCTGAGCGGCGCCACGATGCCCAGCACGACGGGGATGATGGCGAGCCTGATGCCGGCCAGCCGCGGGTTCTCGTGGAAGCCGTGCATCAGGGCGAACGACATCAGGAAGAACATGCCGTAGAGCAGGGCATAGCCCAGCCCGACGGCGACGATGCCGGCCGAGAAGGCCTTGCGGCCGAACAGGTCGAGATTGACCAGGGGCGAGGCGGTCGCCCGTTCGCGGCGCACGAACAGCGCCATGAGCAGCACCGAGGCCGCGACCGAGACGATCATGGCCGGCGACGTCACGGGCCACACCGAGACCTGGTTGAGCACCAGGACGGCCAGCACCAGCGAGGGCGTCAGCAGCAGCGCGCCCGGCCAGTCGAAGGTCTTGTCCTTCGCGAGATCGGTGGAGCGCGGCAGCACCAGCCAGCCCAGCACCATCGCCGCCAGCCCGAAGGGTACTGCGGCCCAGAACACCCAGCGCCAGTCGAGCGCATCGAGCAGCAGGCCGCCCACGACCGGGCCCAGGCTGACGCCGATCGCCTGGGCCGCGGTGAGGAAGCCGATCGCGCGGTCGCGGCGCGACGGGTCGATGGACTTCACCAGGATGGCGATGCTGTTGGCGCCCAGCAGCGCGCCGCCCATGCCCTGGAGGACACGAAAGGCCACCAGGGAGGGCAGGTCCGACGCGAGGCCGCACAGCAGGCTGGCCAGGGTGAACAGGCCGAAGCCCGCCAGGTAGAGCAGCTTGCGGCCATACATGTCGCAGAGCCGGCTGAAGACTGGCAGGCAGGAGGCGAAGGTCAGGAGATAGGCGACGGCGACCCAGCGCACCTCGTCGATCGTGGTGTTGAAGGCCGTCTTCAGCGCCGGCAGCGCCAGCTGGACGATGCTGGCGTCGAGCTGGCCGATGAAGGCGCTGGTGCAGGTTACCGCCACCACCAGCCAGGGATGCGCCGGGTGGCGCAGCAGGAAGGCGGCGGGCGCCGGCTCGGCAATCACGCGGCCGCCGCCGCTAGCGCGGCAGTTTGTACTTCAGCGTCACCTCGCCCAGCCCTTCGATCTTGCCGGTGGCGGTGCTGCCGGGCGGAACGAACTGGCAGGCGACCATGCTGCCGGTCGAGACGATCATGCCCTTCTTCAGGGTCTTGCCGTGATCGCCCAGCTTGTTGGCGAGCCAGGCCAGCGCATTGTAGCAATGGCCCAGCACGTCGCCGGAATGGCCTTCGCGCACCACCTTGCCGTCGAAGGAGATCGAGCCTTTCAGGTCGCCGAGGTCGAGCTTGGCCCAGTCCTTGTTGGGCTTGGCGAGCAACGAGCCGCCGTTCCAGCCCGCGTCCATGATCAGCGGATTGACGGCGAGGCGGCTGTAATCGGCGCCGCGGTCCTCGATCAGCTCGAAGCCGGCGCGGGCCGCGCCGACGTAGGGCGCGATCGAGTCCTTGTCGTAGGGTTTGGCTTTCGGCTTGGGCACGTCGGCGTTGACCGTGAGGATGATCTCGAGCTCGACACCCAGCCGCGTCCAGCGGTCGGCACGGACGGTGGCCTTGTGCTCGAACACGCGCTTTTTGCGGATCGGGCCATAGGCGGGACCTTTCAGGCCGGTCTGCGCCAGGATCTGCGGCGAGGTGAGCGCGATCTTGTAGCCCACCAGCGGGCCCTGCTTGACCACCTGCTTCTTCAGGAACGCGTCCTGGACCTTGTAGGCCAACCGCTCGTCGTCGGTGGCGAACTGCGACGGCCACCAGCCGACGACGGCGCGGGCCTTGTCGACCTGATGAAGCCAGTTGGCGACCTTGGCGATGTTTAAGGCCATCGTTCGTTCCTCCCCTTGCTTGACGCGATGCGGCCCGCATAGTGCCACCATGACGGCAAAAGCGTTGAAGAATTTGGGACCGGTTCGATCGGGCGCGTTGGTGGGTGTCGTGCTGGCGGGCGGTGAGGGCAAGCGCATGGGGCCGGGGCTGCTGAAGCCGCTGCGGCGGCTGGCCGGCCGGCCGATGGTGGCCCATGTCGTCGAGCGCCTGCGGCCGCAGGTCATGGACCTAGTGGTGATCGCCAACGAACCCGACGCTGCCTTCCGCGCGCTAAAAGTGGCGGTGATCGCCGATCCTGATGACATCCAGCGCGCCGCCAAACGCGAGGATAGCGGCAAGGGGCGCAAGCTCGGCCCGCTGGCCGGCATCCTGGCCGGCATGGAGTGGGCCAAGGCGCACCATCCGCATGCCGGCTGGATCCTGACGGCGCCGGCCGACGTGCCGTTCCTGCCGCTCGATCTCACGGTTCGGCTGTGCGGCCACATGCATGTGCCGGAACCGGATGTGCTGATGGTGCGCCACGGCCACCGCCGCGAGCACACGATCGCGGTCTGGTCGGTGAAGCTGGCGGCCGATCTCCGCCGTGCGCTGCTGGAGGAGGGCGTGCGCCGGGTCGAGGAGTTCGCCCGGCGCTATAATTTCGCCGAACTGGTCTGGCCGGGCGGGGCAGCGCCGTTCCTGAACGTCAACACACCGGCCGAATTTGCGTTGGCGACAAAGCGGCTGGCGTCAAGTTTACGTGACCGTAGGCTGTCGAAACGATAGCCAGCGTGTGACGGAAGGCGAGGTTGGTTTGGCGTATGATCAGTCGTCATCATTGAGGAGAACCGCATGACCAAGACCCGCATCGCCATCGCCTCGGCGCTCGCCGCCGCCGTCACTGCCGCCGTCGTGTTGCCGGTGGCCGCCCAGGCCCAGAGCAACATGGAGAAGTGCTACGGCATCTCCAAGGCCGGCAAGAACGACTGCCAGACCGCGAGTTCCTCGTGTGCCGGCACGTCGAAGAAGGACGCGCAGACCGACGCGTGGCTGAGCGTCCCCAAGGGCGCCTGCGAGAAGATCGTCGGCGGTAAGCTCACGACCGGCTGATCCAATGAGCGCGGTCGCTGGCATCGGGCTGCGCGCGCTGCATCTGGCGGAGATCGCGCGCGACCAGCCGGCGACCGGCTTTCTCGAAATCCACGCCGAGAACTATCTCGGCGCTTCGCCCGCGCGGGCTGCGATCGAACGACTGCGCGAGTCCTACACCTTTTCGATCCACGCCGTCGGCCTCTCGCTGGGCTCGGCGGACGGCCTCGACGAGCACCATCTCGCCCGTGTTGCCGGGCTGGTGAAGCGGCTCGAGCCTGATTATGTCTCCGACCACCTGTCGTGGAGCGTGCACGGCGGCCGCTACTTCAACGATCTGCTGCCGCTGCCCTATACCGAGGAAGTGCTCGACGTGGTCGTGCGCAATGTCGGGCGCCTGCAGGAAGCGTTGGGCCGCCAGGTTTCGATCGAGAACCCGTCATGCTATCTGGCGTTCGCCCATTCGACGCTCACGGAACCCGAATTCCTGGCCGAGCTGGCGCGGCGGAGCGGCTGCGGCCTGCTGCTCGATATCAACAACATCGTCGTCACGGCGCACAACCTGCGCCTCGATCCGAATGGATGGCTGTCCGGTCTGCCGGGCGAGGCGATCACGGAGTATCACCTGGCTGGCCACGCCGTGAACGACTGCGATGGCGAGCCGATCCTGATCGACGATCACGGCAGCTGCGTCGGCCCCGAGGCGTGGGCGCTGTTCGACGCGGCTATCAGGCGCTACGGCGTGCGGCCCACCCTCATCGAATGGGACACCGACATTCCTGCCCTTTCGGTACTGCTCGACGAAGCCGCCAAGGCCGACCGCACGATCGCGACGGCAGGACCCGATGCCGCTCGCGCTGCCTGACCTCCAGGCGGCGTTTGCCGCCCATGTTACGGGACGAGATCGCGCCGATCTGGTCGCGTGCATCGTGGGCGACACGATCTCGGCCGACGCACGGCTGCGCATCTATCGACATCACGTGAGCCACAGTCTCTCAGCCGCGCTCGCCGCCACCTTTCCGACGGTTCAGGCGCTGGTCGGCGAGGGGTTCTTTCGGACCCTGGCGTGGGGCTTCATGGCGCAGACCCTGCCCGGACAGCCGGTGCTGGCTGAATACGGCGCCGAGTTTCCGGCCTTCGTCGCGGCCGATGAGCCTGCGCGCGACCTGCCGTATCTGGCTGACATCGCCTGGCTCGACTGGGCGCTGAATGTCGTCTTCCACAGCCCGGAGGGCCGGCGGCTTGCGGCGGCCGATCTGGCCGGGATCGCGGCGGAGCGGCTGCCGTTGCTGTCGATTTCCTTGCCGGAGGGCGCGAGCCTGATCCGCTCGCGCTACCCGATCGACCGGATCTGGAATGCCTCCCAGCCCGGCGCCTCCGCCGACACGGTCGACCTCGGCGCCGGCCGCACGGATCTCCTGGTGCTGCGCCGCGGTGACGACGCTGCGTTCATTGTCCTGGACGCGGGCGAGGGGGCCTTCGTGGCCGCGCTGGCCGAGGGAATGTCCCTGGAGACCGCGGCGGAGAAGGGCATGAGCGCCGAGCCTGCATTCGATCTGTCCACCGCCTTCGCCCGGCTGCTCACTTTGAAGGCATTTGCTGCGTCGCAGCACAACTTGGAGGGGTAGCCTTGTAAAGGCTCCCGAATATGACGCTTTGTTGAAATGATTTTATGTTGCAGCGCACGGCAAGAATCCACCGCCGGCCATGAACGATCTTGCAGCGTAACCGACCGTCCCTATACTCCGCGCGCCTTGAAAGGCCGCCTTTCCCCGAGGCGGGTGTCCAGTCGCTGCGAGTGGAGTTGCCGACGATGTCGATTACGTTGCCGCAGAACTATCGTCCTACCGACTGCGAATCTTTCATGAACCCGATGCAGCAGGAGTACTTCCGTCAGAAACTGCTGAAGTGGAAGAACGAGCTCATCGAGGAATCCAATCAGACGCTGCAGAACATGCAGGAGGAGAGCCTGGCGCAGCCCGATCTCGCCGATCGTGCCACCGCCGAGACCGATCGCTCCCTCGAACTGCGCACCCGCGACCGCTTCCGCAAGCTGATCTCCAAGATCGACCAGGCACTGAAGTCGATCGACGAAGCCACTTACGGATACTGCGAGGAGACCGGCGAGCCGATTTCACTGAAGCGGCTCGAGGCACGTCCGATCGCGACCCTGTCGGTCGAGGCGCAGGAGCGCCACGAGCGTATGGAGCGCACGCGGCGCGACGAGGGCGCCGACTAACTCTTCGCTTCCGCCTGCATATCCTGGAGTTTGAGCGCGCGGCCCGCACGGCCGCCGCCGGGCTTGCCGTCGCGCCAGGCGATCGCGCCGTTGCAGATCACCGTGTCGATGCCCTTGGCCGGTGAGATCGGCTTCTCGAAGGTCGCGGTGTCGATCACCGTCGCCGGATCGAAGATGCAGAGGTCGGCATAGAAGCCGGGCTTCACCTCGCCGCGCTTGGTGAGATGGAAGCGCTGGGCCGAATATGACGTCATGCGGCGCACCGCGTCTTCCAGGGGGAAGAGTTTGAGGTCGCGTGAATAGTGGCCGAGCACGCGCGGAAAAGTGCCCCACAGGCGCGGATGCGGATGGGCGTCGAATGGGATGCCGTCGGAGCCGATCATGGCGCCGGGATGGGCCATCGCGGCCTGCACGTCCTTCTCGTCCATCATGAAGTAGATCGCGCCGGCGGGCTGGATACGGTCGGCGGCTTCCTTCATCGAACAGCCCATTTCCCGGGCGATGTCCTTGAGGTCGCGACCGCTCATCCCGGCCACCTTGTCGGACCAGGTGATCAGCACCTTGTCGGCGCGCTCCAGCATGTCAGAGCGCAGGATCGTCGAGCCGGCGATATAGGGATAGACGTCGAAGGCGATCTGCTGCTGCTTCATGGCGTCGGTGAACTTGGGCAGCGTCTCCACCATGCGGCCGAAGTTGGAGCGGCCCGAGCATTTGTGATGCGAGACGATGATCTCGGCGCCGGCGCGGCGGCCGATCTCGAAGGTCTCGTCCATCGCCTTCAGGATATGATCGCCCTCGTCGCGCATGTGCGCGGTGTAGACGCCGCCCCACTTGGCGAGAGGGGCCGCGACCTCGGCGACTTCGTCGGTCGAGGCCGCATTGGACACGGCATAGAAGAGGCCGCTCGACATGCCGATCGCGCCCTGGCCGAGGCTCTGGTCGAGCAGGTCGCGCATCAGCTTGATTTCGGGCGCCGTGGCGACGCGGTTGAGATCGTCTCCCATGGCGTTCATGCGCAGCGTCCCATGGCCGATCAGGAAGGCGCCGTTGATCGCGGGCTTTGCCGCCTCGACCTTGGCCGCGAAGCCGGCGAAGTCTTTCGAGACGTTCTCCTTCTTCTTGATGATCAGCGACATCCAGTGGCCGACATCGGTGTTGAGGTAGGGTGCGGCCGAGACGCCGCAATTGCCGCACACCACCGTGGTCACGCCCTGGCTCGCCTTCATCGCCATGGTCGGATTGTCGATCAGCGCGGTGTCGTCATGGGTGTGCACGTCGATGAAGCCCGGCGCCACGACCTTGCCCGCAGCATCGATCTCGTTGTCGCCCTTCAGCGTGCCCGGGGCGCCAACCGCGGCAATGCGGTCGCCCTTCAGCGCTACGTCGGCGGCAAACAGCTTCTTGCCCGTGCCGTCGGCCACCTGGCCGTTGCGGATGACGATATCGTAGGCGGTCATAAAAGAACTCCTAGGCTTCGTTGCGGCCGAGCCGCATGTCGAGGTCGAACGGATAGAGTGGCCGTTTGACCCTGGTGTACTTGAACAGCTTGAGGTCGGACGCGGTGCAGCCGTCGCCGTCGCACATCACGATATGCTTGGCGATCGGCTCGAAGCCGGCGCGGAAATGCTGCCGCGACTTGATGAGGACGAACTTCTTGCGGCGCGGATCGATACCGCAATGGGTGAAGACGCCGAGGTCGTAGGGCTCGGCGCGCTTCTCCGAGACCACGATCTGCATCTTGCCGGTATCGAGCACGGCCGTGCGGCCCATGCGCACCGTCGTGCCGGTCGCCATTGGACCGGTGACAGTGAACTGACCGTCGGTGATCGCCTTCACCTTGCCGGTGATCCTGAGCGGCTTGCCCTTGAGGCCCATGGCCGGCATGTCGATCTTGCCGCCAAGCTCGAGCGTGATCTCGGCGCCGACGCCGGCCTTGATCATCTGCTCGACGCAGCCGGGATCGCAGATCGGGCCGGCGCAGGCATCTTCCATGCCCTGCTTGATGGCTTCCTCGATGACGCTCATCACGTCCTGCGTGCCGCCCGAGGCGGTGTTGTCGCCATGGTCGGCCATTACGACAGGGCCGCCCTCCAGTGACTTGGCGCGCGCCACCTGGACCTGAAGCGGCTCGGGATGAAACAGGAAGCCTTCGCGCTTCTCCCACGCCGTATCGAGGATCTTGTTCAGCAGGATCTCGCCCTCCGCCGTGCGCTTGTCGCAGACGATGACCGAGGAAAGCGCGAGGTGAGGGATGTCGGCCTGCGGGAAGCCGCCGAACACCGAGGCGTTCAATACCTGGCCGGTGTCCTCGGCCTGGTTGGCCATGCCCATCAGCGTCTTCATCGGTTCGCGCGAGGGCGTGTGGACCAGCGAGCTGCTCATGATCGGCCGATTGCCCCACACCATCTTCGGTTCGATCTCGCCCGCCAGCGCACGCATCAAGGTGCGGCCGGCGCGACGCGCGGTGTCGGCCATGTCGATGTGCGGATAGGTGCGATAGCCGGTGATGATCGTGGCACCCTTGATCATGGCGTCGGTCATCTGGGTGTGGAAGTCGAGCGCCACGGCGATCGGCACATCGGGGGCGATCTTGCGGATGCGATTCAGCAACTCGCCTTCGCCGTCGTCATAGTGCTCTGCCACCATCGCGCCATGCAGGGCGAGGAGGACGGCATCGCAGCCTTTCTCGACCTCGGCGACGATGGCCGCGGTCATCTGCTCATAGGCGGCCTCGGTGACGAGGCCGGAGGGGTGAGCGGACGCCGCCATCGGCACCGTGAACTCGGCGCCGGCCTTGCGGGCCACTTCGATGAAGCCGCCGAGCGAGGTGTTGGTGCCCTCGGCTTCCTTGATGGCGAGGGGGCCACTCAAATCGCCGGCGCGGGCGAAGGACTCGATGGGGGTAGGCAAGGGCGAGAACGTGTTCGTCTCGTGCATCATCATTGCGACTACGAACTTTTTCGCCAAAACCGCCTCCCACTTCAGTTAAACCTTTGAACAATCTACATATATGCGTGCCATCTGCATCTGGAGCAGCATTGCGATCAGTGCATGGCTGCATCTCGGAAGTATGGTGCGTTGCAAGAAAGCCACACCCGAATTACAACTCCACCTTCTCTAAATAGGTGAATTCAGGGCTCTTTTTCGCTCTTGAAATCTCTTCGCAGGTGCACCATTATCTGTGGGCAGCAAACGTCACCTCGGTGACCTTCATTGTTTGCTGTATGCCCGTCTTGGGCGTTTCCTCCCTAAACTCGGGCCGTGCTTGTCACGGCCCTTTTTTTTGACCGGTTTCCTGGGTCTTATCGGGGAGGGGCTACTCGGCGGCGAGGGGACGCGGGAGAAGGATTTCCACGGCCTGATTGCCGATTTCTTCAAGCAACCCAGCCATGAGCCGTTCCAGGACACCGGCCAGCGGCAGCTTTTCGTGCCGCACCTCGTCCATGTAGAGCGCCCGGTTGATTTCGATCTGCAGTGCGTGGCGGGCGAGTCCGGGGCGACCGTAGCGCTGCGTTGTGAACCCACCGGCATAAGGCTGGTTGCGCAGGACCCGCAGGCCACGGCCGGCCAGCCAATGTTCGGCGTGCTCGACCAGCTCGGGCGCACACGATTCGCCATGGTTGTCGCCCAGCACGATATCGACGCGGGAATCACGCTCGCGCGCGCCCAGGCTCGACACCGACGACGGCATCGAATGGGCGTCTATCAGGAGTGCAGCGCCAAACCGGCTATAGGTCTGTTCGACCAGGCTCGACAAAGCCAGGTGATAGGGCCGCCAGCAGGTCTCGAGCCGGTGTTCGATCATTGCCGCCGGGACCCGGCCGCGATAGATCGCCTCGCCGCTCGCCGCCACGCGCGGGATCATGCCGAGGCCCGCGGCGACGCGGGTGGTCCGGTGATTGAGCGGCCGAGGCAACGGTCCCTCGAACATGGCCGGATCGAGTTCGTAGGGTTCGCGGTTGGCGTCGACGTAGGAGCGCGGGAAACGGGCGGCCAGCAGGGGCATGCCAAGCGACGGTGCGGCGCTGAACAACTCTTCGACAAAGGCGTCTTCGGCCCGGCGCAAGGCTGCCAGCGGCACGGCGACCTGGGCGAGGAACTCGGCGGGATAGTTCGATCCGCTGTGCGGCGAAGCGACCACTATCGGGAGGGTCTGACGCTCCGGCAGGCGGAGGTCCAAGGCTTGATGATCGGGGGACTCATGATCGGGCGGGGGCGACGCTAAATCCATCCCTGCCTAATAGCGCGCGGGGCGGGACGCGTCACGCGCCTGCTCTTGCCAATCCCCGGGGAGCGATGTAGACGACCGGGCTTCCGCGTCTGGCTGTGTCTCGACACAGCGCAACGCGAGCGGCGATGGGCGCGTAGCTCAGCGGTAGAGCACTGTCTTGACATGGCAGTGGCCACAGGTTCGATCCCTGTCGCGCCCACCACCGCCCCCCCCCCCCACAAGCCCTTGATCTCAATCGAGCGCCATCGGACTGTAGAACGTCACTGGAGTTCCGATGTCCGATTTTTTCTCCCTCTACAGCCATGACTTTGTGCGCATCGCCTGCTGCGTGCCGCGGACCCAGGTGGCCAACGCGCCCTACAACCTCGCGGAGACGCTGCGGCTGGCCAGGGAAGGCGACAAGGCCAGCGTCGCGCTGATGATCTTCCCCGAGCTGGGTCTGTCGTCCTACGCGATCGACGACCTGCTGCAGCAGGACTCGCTGCTCGACGACGTCGAGCGCTCGATCGCGCAGCTGGTCGAGGCATCCCGCGAGCTGAATCCCGTCCTGATCGTCGGCGCGCCGCTGCGCGTGATGGGGCGGCTCTACAACACCGCCGTCGTGATCCATCGCGGCACGATCGTGGGCGTGGTTCCCAAGACCTATCTGCCGAACTATCGCGAGTTCTACGAGAAGCGCCATTTCGTGTCAGGCGCCAATGTGCTCGAGAGCGAGATCGCGCTGGCGGGCCAAAAGGTGCCGTTCGGCACGGACATGCTGTTCCGCTCGACCGGCACCGTACCGATGACCTTCCATGTCGAGATCTGCGAGGACATCTGGGTGCCGGTGCCGCCGTCCAGCCTCGCGGCCTTGGCCGGCGCCGAAGTGCTTGTGAACCTTTCCGCCAGCAACATCACGATCGGCAAGGCCGAGCTGCGCCGCCTGCTGTGCGGCAGCCAGTCGGCGCGTTGCAGTGCAGCCTACGCCTATTCGGCGTCGGGCCCCGGTGAGTCGACGACCGATCTCGCCTGGGACGGCCAGGCTGCGATCTTCGAGTGCGGCGATCAGCTGGCGGAAACCGAGCGCTTCGAGAAGGACTCGACCATCGTCCAGGCCGATATCGATCTCGGCCGCATCCGCCAGGAGCGCCTGCGCAATGGCGGCTTCGCCGACAATGCGCGCGAACAAGGTGCGGGCGTGTCGCGCTTCCGTCGCATCGAGTTCGCACTCGATGCCCCGAAGAAGAGCGTGCCGTTGCAGCGCGCCATCGAGCGGTTCCCCTACGTGCCGTCGGACCCGGCCAAGCTGCGCGACAATTGCTACGAGGCCTACAACATCCAGGTCCAGGGCCTGGCGCAGCGGCTGCAATCGAGCCGCGTCCAGCGCGCCGTCATCGGCGTCTCGGGCGGTCTCGATTCGACGCAAGCGCTGCTGGTGACCTGCCGGGCGATGGACCTGCTCGGCCTCGATCGCAAGAATGTGCTGGCCTACACGATGCCGGGCTTCGGCACCTCGGACAAAACCCACAAGAACGCCTGGAAGCTCATGCGCGAGCTGGGTGTCACGGCCGCCGAGATCGACATCAAGCCGACGGCCAAGCAGATGCTGACCGACATCGGCCATCCGTTCGGCCGCGGCGAGAAGGTCTACGACGTCACCTTCGAGAACGTGCAGGCGGGCCTGCGCACGGATTACCTGTTCCGGCTGGCCAACCAGCACAGCGGCATGGTGGTCGGCACCGGCGATCTGTCCGAGCTCGGCCTCGGCTGGTGCACCTATGGCGTGGGCGATCACATGTCCCACTACAATCCCAACGGCTCGGTCTCCAAGACGCTGATCCAGCATCTGATCCGCTTCGTCGCCGCCTCGGGCGATGTCGACACGGACACGGCCGCCACCTTGCACGACATTCTCGACACCGAAATCTCGCCGGAACTGATCCCGCCGGGCGAGGGCGGCGTCATCCAGTCGACCGAGCAGTCGGTCGGGCCCTATGCGCTGCAGGATTTCAATCTCTATTACCTGACGCGGCTCGGCTACCGACCCTCTAAGATCGCCTTCCTTGCTTGGAACGCCTGGCACGATGTCGACAAGGGTGCGTGGCCGGCCAACGTGCCGGCAGGATCCAAGCGTGCCTTCACGCTGGAAGAGATCCGTAAGTGGATGACCCTCTTCCTGCGCCGCTTCTTCACCAACCAGTTCAAGCGTTCGGCGCTGCCCAACGGGCCGAAGATTTCGTCGGGCGGCTCGCTGTCGCCGCGTGGCGATTGGCGCGCACCCTCCGACGGCAGCCCTGATGTATGGTTGGCAGAACTCGCGGGGCACGTCCCGGAGAAGTAGACTGAGTCAGCGTAGGGAGGACGACGCCATGCCACTCGAGATCAAGAAGACCGTGCAGCAGATGGTCGACGAGGCGAATGCCGCGATCGAGACCTTGCCTTTGGCCGAGGCGATGAAGGCGCATGGCGCGTCGGGCGTCACTTTCATCGACATTCGCGATCCGCGCGAATTGTGGCGCGACGGCACGATCCCGGGCGCCATCAACGTGACGCGCGGCATGCTCGAAATGTGGATCGATCCCAAGAGCCCTTACGCCAAGGAGTTCTTCCAGACCGGCAACAAGTTCGTGTTCTTCTGCGCCGGCGCCTGGCGCTCGGCGCTCGCGACCAAGACGGCACAGGACATGGGCCTGACGCCTGTCGCGCATTTCGAAGGTGGTTTCGGGGCCTGGAAGAAGGCCGGCGGTCCGGTGGAAACGGTCGAGCCCAAGAAATAGGCGGGGCGCTTCGACCATGGGCGCCGAGCAGCCGCTGGTTCCGCAGCCGACCGAGGCCGACTTCCCCGAGTTCCTGTCGATCCCGGTTCGCATCGCGCGCAACGCCGCGCTCTTTCCCGACAAGGCCGCGGTCAGTTGCGAAGGCGCGACGCGAAGCTAGAGGGATTTCGACCGCCGCGTGAACCAGATCGCCCGCCGCCTTGCCGGCATGGGTGTGGGCCGCGGCGACAAGATCGCGATCCTGGCGGTCAATTCGATCGACTATCTCGAGACCTTCATGGGCGGCCTGCGTGCCGGTGCCTGCGTCGTGCCGCTATCGACCATGGCGGCAGCGGATGCGCTCGAGAAGATGCTCGACGATTGCGACGCCAAGGTTCTGTTCCTGTCGGAGCAGTATCGCGGACTGGTCGAGCCCTATGAGGATCGGCTGGGCAAGCTGATCGCCGGCGGTCGCATCGCCTACGATTTCGTCCGGCCGGGCTGGCGGAACTTCGAGGAGTGGCTGGCGCCCGCCGACGACTCTGCCTTCTCGGTGCCGATCGGCCTGCTCGACGATTTCAACATCATCTACAGTTCGGGCACCACGGGCCTGCCCAAGGGCATCCTGCACAGCCATATCATGCGCGACATGCTGGCCGTGCGCTTCACGGCCTTCGATTACAGTCCGGACACGATCTCGCTGGCGTCGACGCCACTCTATTCCAACACGACGCTTGTTTCCGTACTGGCCACGGTCGGTGTCGGCGGCACGACCATCCTGATGACCAAGTCGGATGCACCGAAGTTCCTGGAAATTGCCCAGAGGGAACGCGTGACCCATGCGATGCTGGTGCCAGTGCAGTACCAGCGCATCCTGGCGCACCCGGATTTCGACACGTACGACCTCGGCTCCTTCAAGGCCAAGCTCTCGACCAGCGCGCCGCTCAGGGCGCAGATCAAGGCGGATTGCCTGGCTCGCTGGCCGGGACGCCTGATCGAAATCTATGGGCTTACCGAAGGCGCGGGGAGCTGCACGCTCGAGGCCAACCTCAATCCCGACAAGCTCCATACCGTCGGCAAGCCGGGCCTGGGGAGCGAGATCGTGGTGCTGGACGAGCAGGGCAGGGTGTTGCCGCAGGGCGAAGTGGGCGAACTCGCCGGCCGCGCGCCACTGATGATGAAGGGCTACTACAAGCAGGAAGACAAGACGCGCGAGCTCTTCTGGTACGACCGCGACGGTCGCCTCTTCTTCAAGTCGGGCGACATGGGCAAGATCGACGAGGATGGCTTCGTCGTCCTGCTCGATCGCAAGAAGGACATGATCATTTCGGGCGGCTTCAACGTCTATGCCGCCGATATCGAGGTGCTGCTGCTGAAGCATCCCGAAGTCGTCGACGTGGCGGTGATCGGTGTGCCGAGTGAACAGTGGGGCGAATCGCCGATGGCGCTGGCTGTTCGGGCGCTAGGCTCGAAGGTGACGACGGAAGAGATCCGCGCCTGGGCCAACGAGCGGCTGAGCAAGACGCAGCGACTTGTCGCGGTGGAGTTTCGCGATCAACTCCCGCGCAGTACTATCGGCAAGATCATGAAACGCGAACTGCGGGCGCCCTACTGGGAAGGCCGAGCCAGCAAGATTTGAGGACACGATGACCCAACCGACGCTGCGCTCTTCGCATCTCTTCACCTTGACCCTGCAGGTCGATCCGAACATGACGGACGTCGGCGAGACGCCCTATGGGCGTCGTCGTATCGCCACCGTCACGGGCGGCAGCTTCGACGGCGAGGAGCTGCGGGGCACTGTGCTTCCCTCGCCGGGCGGCGACTGGCTGCTGCTGCGGCGCGACGGCATCCTGCAGCTCGACGTGCGGCTGACGCTCAAGACCGACGACGGACACCTCGTCTACATGAGCTATCGCGGCATGCGCCACGGGCCCGCCTGGGTGATCGAGCAGCTCAACAAGGGCGAAAAGGTCGACCCCAGCCAATACTATTTCCGCGCGACGCCGTGGTTCGAGACCTCGTCGGAGAAGTATCGGTTCCTGAACCGCATCGTGTGCGTCTCGACCGGGCGACGCGAGCCGACCGGGCCGGTCTACGAGGTCTTCCAGATTCTTTAGAAGCTGTCATCCCGAGGCCGAAGGCCGAGGGATCTTTGAGGCCAAGTGAAAGGCCCCTCGCTACGCTCGGGGTGACAACTGAGCGATTCTTTCGAGCACGGGCAGGATATATTCGCGGAACTTCGCCGGGTTCTCGCTCATCGGGAAGTGGCCGAGTTCCTTCATGATCTGGACCTCCACCCCCGGAATCTGCGCTGCCGTGCGCAGCGTATCTTCGGCCGTGCAGGAGAAGTCGTATTCGCCGGTCAGCAGGTAGAGCGGACAGACCTTGGTATCGATGGTCTTCACCTTCTCTCGGAGGTCGCCGTCGACGCGGTAGAAGTAGAGGTCGCCCTTGAAGACGCCGGGGCCGCCTTGCATGTACATCCACAAGGTCTCGTGCCGGCTCACGGCCGGGCTCTGCGGCGCGATCAGACCGGAGATCAACGCGGCGCAGACTTCGCCGCCATGCACGTCGGGCCGGTGCAGCCAGGCCGTGTCGTACCAGGGTTGCTGGAAATCGGCGGCTTCGAGCGCGATGAGCGCCCGGAACTCGGCGGCATGTTCGATGGCGAGGTCGAGCACGATACGACCGCCGATCGAACAGCCCATGACGACCGGCTTGTCGATTTCCAGTGCTTGGCAGAACGCCCGGACGGCCGCCGTATAGGATGCCGTCGTCAGCCTGTACTCGGTCCGCTCCCAGCCGTCGGGCGGCGTCGACTTGCCATGCCACGGCATGTCGAAGGCCAGTACCCGATAGCGCTCGGTGACGGCAGGATCGGCCAGCAGATGGCGGAACTGGCGGCTGTCGGCGCCGGCGGTGTGAAGGCAGACCAGGGGAATGCCGCCGCCGCCTTCGGGCCCTGCTTCCTCGAAGTAGACGCGATGAGGAACGCCGTCGATCTCGAAGCGCACGTAGCGGCCGATCACCGGGTCGATTGCCGGCACCATGGTCACGCCGCCTCCGCAAGTCGGCGCGGCAGAGCCAGCAGGTCCTTGAAGTACTGCAGGTTCTGCAGCAGGGGCCGCAGATCGCCCTGCATCGACGCGGCGCCGCGTTTGGTAAGTGCAAAGATGTCGTGCCAGCCGGGTTCGGGAATCGGCTGCCAGTGGCGCTGCCACGCCTCTTCCGTGCCGCTGATCGAGAATGCCACCGAGCGCAGTAGGTGCGGCCCGCGGGCGAGATCGGCGAGCGCGCCTTCGCGCAGGGTCAGATAGAAGGGCTCCGCGCCGATATCGATGCGGCAGTCCGCAGTGAGCCAGCCGCCGCGGCGGCGCAGGTCGGTATCGGCGGCGAGCAGGTCGGGCAGTCGGGCGAAGCGTTCGGCAGGGCTCATTCCTGCAGAATGTACTCGATCTCCGATCCGTCGAAAGCCTTGAAAGCCGCCTTCACCCACCGGCCGCGATCGTCGAACCACTGGTCCATGGTGATATCGCCACTGTAGCGGTAGTGCGTGGCCTCGATCGTGTGCGACGCCGTCTTGATCGTCTCGCGGCCGAGGTCGGTGATCTTGACCTTCGAAGGTGTGCCGTACTGGGTGTTGAGCAGGGTCGACTGCTTGACCTGATTCAGGTTCCAGTGGGTCGACGGCAGCATGGTCGCCGGCAAGGTCTCGACGACGGTACCGTTGCGCGACAGGCCCTGGTCGTTCATCGCCGAGCCGGCGGCCGGCTCTGCGGCCTTCCGTTCGACGGCAAGCTGGTTGCCGCTCTGGCGCGCTTTCATGGCGAACTGCTTGCCATTGTCGTCGGTCTTGGTGTCGATCGATTGCAGGGTCGAGCCGTTCCAGATCTCGTTGCCGCGATGGCTGTAGCGATAGACCGTCATCCCCAGCGCCTTGACGGCGAAGTCGATCGACGTCGACACGGCCCGCTGCTCACCACTGTTCTGAAAGGCCAGCGTGTGGGTGCCGATCGGCTGGCCGTTGCGATAGACCGTGAAGGTATGGGTGTTGCCGTACGGAAAGTCATCCGCTGCAGCGACTGACACCGCTCCCGTCGCAACAAGAGCTAACGCAAGGAACAACCGACGCATCTTCCAACTCCCAGATCTTAACTATACGTCGGAATCGTCCGTCGGATCACCTTGCGATACGGCGCTCAGATGACGCGGTCCGCCCGCAACTGTTGGATAACGGCCGGTTCATAGCCTAGTTCCTGCAAAATCTGGTCTGTATGCTCGCCCAATTTGGGCGCCCGGCGGCGGATGGTGAGCGGGGTGCGGGACAGTTTCACCGGTTCCTGGAGAACCGGCACCGGCTTATCCACCCCCGGAAAGTCCATCGGATGGAAGAATTTGGCGTCCTGTACGTGCTTGTCGTCCAGCGCCTGCTGCGGCGTATAGACGGGGCCGGCCGGAATGCGGTTGGCCTCCAGGGCAGCCAGCGCCTCGGCAGTCGTCCGCGTATCGCACCACGTCTGCATGATCGCCGAAAGCGCCTCGCCATTGTCGCCGCGCGCCAGGTCGTCCTTGAAGCGGGGATCCTTGGCCAAGTTCTCGTCGCCCATCAGCTTGCACCAGCGCACGAACAGCGGCTGGCCGATGGTCATGGCGTAGATCCAGCCGTCCTTGCACTTGAAGGTGTCTGACGGGCCGGCGGTGAAGCCGCGGTTGAGCGTGGCGATGCGGTTGAGGCTGAGCATCGCCTGCTCGATCAGATGTCCGTTGGTGATGTTGATCGCCGTCCGGAGGAGGGCCGTCTCGACCTTCTGGCCCTTGCCGCTCTTGGCCCGGTCGATCAGGGCCGCCAGCACGCCCACGGTGTTGAGCAAGGCAGTGCTGAAATCGACGAACGGTGCGTTCATGCGGGTCGGCACCTTGCCGTCGCCCGACAGGAACATCGCGCCCGACATCGCCTGGCCGATCGTGTCGAAGCCGACGCGCGTGGCGTAGGGGCCTTCCGAGCCGAACGTCGAGGTCGTGGCGAGGATGATCCGCGGGTTGATGGCGGCGATGGTGTCGTAATCGATGCCCATCTTCTGCAGGTCTTCGTAGGGCAGGTTGGCGATCACCACGTCGGAAACCGCCACTAGCTTCTTCACGATCTCGCGGCCGGCCGGTTTCATCGGATTGAGGGTGAGGCCGAGCTTGTTGCGGCCCATCTGGAGGAACATGGCGCCTTCGCCGCCCTCGACCACCGGGGTCACCCAACGGTCCTCGCTGCCTTCGAGCTTCTCGATACGGATGACCTCGGCACCGAGATCGCCCAGCATCGTGCCGCAGAACGGGCCGGCGATATACCGACCGAAATCGAGGACGCGAATCCCCTCAAGGACGCCAGCCATGGATCCGCTACTCCGTTCGAACGCTGTTCAGTCGAAAAAGGTGTTGGGCTTCACGAAGAAGGCGAGCATCAGGCAGCCCTCGTCGGTCCAGGCGTCGTGGCGGCTGCCGGGCCGGCGCCAGACGTAGTTGCCCGCCGTACAGACGCCGGCGTGGTCGGCGAACGATCCTTCGAGCACGAAGGTCTGCTCGATGGCGACATGCTCATGCAAGGGAAGACGCGCCCCTGGCGCCCATCGCATCAGCGCGGTGGACATGCCCGTGGCCTTGTTCTCCATCAGGATCTTCCATTCGACGCCGGGAAAGCGTGTCGGCTGCCAGGGCACATCGGCGACATCGACATATGTCGAATCAGGGGCGGTCGAGTCGGGAACCATCGTTTCGGCGTTCATGCGGCGGCCCTCTGTGCGGCGCGCTGCTTGGCGGCCTTGAGTGTGCCGCCGCGCATGAGGTGGCCGGGCAGGGGGCGGCCCACGATTTCTTCGGCGAGCTTGGCGACCTCGATCAGGCGATCGATGTCGAGGCCGGTCTCGACGCCCATTTCCTCGCACATGAAGGCGAAGTCCTCGGTGCAGATGTTGCCGGCCGCACCGTCGGTCGCCGCGAACGGGCAGCCGCCCAGTCCCGCGATCGAGGCGTCGAACTTGGTGACGCCCATGCGCAGGCCGGCGTAGGCCGCCGCAGCGCCGGTGCCGCGCGTATCGTGCAGGTGCAGTCCGATCTCGAGGTCGGGCCAGCGGGAACGGACGGCGCCGATCAGCCGCTCGACCGAAGCCGGGGTGGCCCAGCCCATGGCGTCGGTGAGCTTGATGCCCTTGAGCTTGAAGCCGGCCAACTCGGCCTCGTCGAGGGCGAGTTGCACGCGTTGCAGGATCAGGTCGGTCGAGAGCTCGCCTTCATAATTGCAGCCGAAGGCGCCGAGGATGACGCCCCATTCGACCGGCATGCCGCGGTCCTTGAAGGTCTTGAGCGACATACGCTGCTCGATCATCGCGTCGGGCACCGACTTGCCGATGTTCTTGCGCGAGAAGGTGTCAGAGGCGGTGACACGCACGCCGCCGTCGACATGGAGCGGCCCGCGCAGCGCGCGCTCGAGGCCCTGCTGATTGAGCCACAGCGCGCTGTACTGGATGCCGGGTTTGCGCCGGATCTCGGCCGCCACTTGCTCGGCGTCGGCCATGGTCGGCACGCGCTTGGGGTTGACATAGGAGACGCAGGCGATGCGCTTCAACCCGGTGTCCGCCAGCGCCTCGATGAGACGCACCTTGTCGGCCACCGGGATCATCTTCTTCTCCGACTGGAACCCCTCGCGAGGGCCTTCCTCGTCGATCAGCACGCGCTTGGGCAGGTCGGACATGGGGGAACTCCTCCGGGCGTCAGCCTTCTTCCGTGAAGGCTTCTTTGCGTGCTTTCTTGATGCTGGGCAAGGCCATCAGGATCAGGAGTGCCGCCGTGGTGATGAGAAGGCCGAGACTGATCGGCCGCTCGAGGAACACCATCGGATCGCCACGCGAAAGCAGCATGGCACGACGGAAGTACTCCTCCATCTGCGGCCCGAGCACGAGCCCGAGCAGGA